>JAJRRE010000040.1 GCA_024279745.1 Alphaproteobacteria bacterium | reverse complement strand
TTGCAACTTTTACGTGCATCGTTCAAACATTGTTAAGGCTTAACGGGCAGACTTTCGCCAGTTCCGCGCATGATGCGCCGCGCGATTTGAAAGAGATCTCAAATGAAACACTGCCTTGTCGTCGATGATTCCAGCGTCATTCGCAAAGTCGCACGCCGTATTCTTGAGCAAAACGGGTTCGAAATCACAGAGGCGGAGAACGGCCAGGAAGCTTTCGAGCGCTGCCAGCAAAATATGCCGGAACTGGTCTTGCTGGATTGGGAAATGCCGGTCATGGGCGCTATGGAATTTATGTCGGCGATCAAGCATTCAACCGACGCCAACAAGCGGCCTATCATCTTCTACTGCACGACGGAAAACGATCCGGTCGATATTGCGAACGCGCTGGCCGGTGGTGCCAATGATTTCATACTAAAGCCGTTTGACCGCGCTGCAATTGAGACCAAATTGATGGATTGTGGCCTGGTTTGATCCACGCCAAAGCTCGGCAATCAACATTGGCTTACCTATTCCAGCCTGGCCCCTGCCGGTTGGTCTTGCCTCAGCTGAAGCTTTGTGGTTAGCCCATGCAGCGGCACGCACACCCCGCGCCGCCGCACAATACTGCTGTGTCGCCACAGAGCAGCTTCGATGTAAAATACTCATGGTGCCAACAGCCGTGCCGTAAGGCAGCCATGCTAACGCTCCTGGACCAAAACTGATGAATTACCGCCACGCGTTTCATGCGGGGAACTTTGCCGACGTTTTAAAGCATGTGGTGCTGGTCCTTGCGCTTGACTATCTGAGACAGAAGCCGAAACCATTGCAAGTTGTGGACACCCATGCTGGTTGCGGATTTTATGATCTAGCCGGCACTGAGGCGCAAAAAACAGGCGAGTGGCGCGCCGGTATTGGCAAACTGATCGGACCCGATGCGGTGCCCTTTGGCGACGACGCTATTGGCGAAATTTTATCACCCTATCTCGATCTCGTCGCCCAGTGTAACAACCAACGCGCCCTCTCCCGCTATCCCGGCAGCCCCTGGTTTGCCAGCCAGTTGCTACGCCCGGACGACCGATTAATCGCCAACGAGCTGCACCCCATAGATTACGCAACCCTTTGCAGCAGGTTCATCGGCAACCGCCCCGTCTCAATCCGCAACTGTGATGGCTGGGATCTACTCAAAGCGGTCCTGCCGCCGCCGCAACGTCGGGGCCTGGTGCTGATCGACCCACCATTCGAAGAGCCGGGCGAATTGCTCCGTCTTGCTAATGGTTTGGCGCAGGCTGTGAAACGCTTCGCGACCGGCGTTTATATTCTATGGTATCCGATTAAGGATCGCGCATCGGTCGAACAAATGTATGAGGCCATGGGCGCTCTTCAATTGCCGAAACTATTGCGCGTTGAGCTGCTGGTCCAGGATCCCGCCAGAAGTACGAACGAGCCGCAAGGACTAACCGGCTGTGGGCTGCTGGTTCTCAATCCGCCTTATATATTGCACGAGCAGCTGTCACGAATTCTGCCCGATTTTGTGTCGCGTTTTGCCGCACCGGGTCACAATGGCAGCTTCAGGCTGGAATGGCTCGCCGCGTAGCAGTTGTTTTGCCTCGCGGCGCATTCTTTCTCTCACGTGCTGATCCGCCTGCCTTACAACGAGCCTGGCGAGATCTCAGTGGAATACGCGCAGGCGGGCACTGCGAGGCGCGGCTCTAAGCGCCGGGCGAACATTGTTCGCCGGGGTGCAGGATAGATGGTTTCACGGAACCATCACAGCTGAGCGGTTTTTTGGTCTCGCGGCTATTCCGAGCAAAACTCGGGCCTGCGACGGCGCGCCGAACGGTCGGCGGGCGAACATTGTTCGCCGGGGGCCTGCCAGCAAATACCACGGAACCATCACAGCTGAGCGGTTTTTTGGTCTCGCGGCTATTCCGAGCAAAGCTCGGGCCTGCGACGGCGCGCCGAACGGTCGGCGGGCGAACATTGTTCGCCGGGGTGCCTGCCAGCAAATACCACGGAACCATCACAGCTCGGACTTCTCAGTTCTGGCGCAGGCCTCACACCTGAGCAAGCCTCCGTCGCGACTGCGACCGGGCTGCAAGCGCAGCCCCGGGCCTTAGGCCCGCGCCTCGCAGGCGCAGCGACCTTTTGGGAGCGGTGCGCGCCGTGAGAGAAATAAAACAGCAAAGACAAAAATCGTTTTCACCACCTTAACATCCGAGAGAGAATAGCGCCAATGGGCGACCGGGCTGCAAGCGCAGCCCCGCGACCCGTGTCGCGCCCTGCCGGAGCTGCCCACGCTTTAGCGTGGATTAGCAGCGTGAGGCCAAGAGCGCGGCTGAAAACATTAAAGAAAATGCCCATTTGCCCGAGCACGAATACGATTTCGGCTTGCGCCTTGGGGCGCGATCATCAATACTTTAGTCGCATGGCAGACGTCATCAGACGTTTTTCAGGCCCTTTGGATCACAGCTATTCAAGTCTTTTAGATCCAACTGACCCCCGACTAAGAATGGAGAACTAACATGCGGCAGACTGGTACTGTCAAATTTTTCAATCAGGCAAAAGGCTTCGGCTTTATTACCCCCGACGAAGGCGGCACAGATGTTTTCGTGCATATCACTGCAGTTGAGAGCTCGGACGTTGGGGCTTTGAATGAAGGGATGCGAATTTCATTTGAAACTGAGCCGGACAAGCGAGGCAAAGGCCCCAAAGCTGTCGAA
>JAJRRE010000001.1 GCA_024279745.1 Alphaproteobacteria bacterium | reverse complement strand
TTGCCGCCCAACAAGATAGAGCGCTATTATGAATAATGTCGCCAATACCAGCCAAAAACTACGGGCGAAGAACGGCGCCACTAAAAATGCGGTTGCATCGAGAAATTTTTGCGGACGAACAAGCGGAACGCGTTTGAACAATAGCTCGTTGACCAGCTTATTGAGTGGATGGGGTTGTTGTTTGGCCTGAGTTTCTTTTTCCGCCATCAATTCTGCGGCACCGACGCGCAACAAACCGCCGCGCCGCAACTGGACCTCTAAGTCTTCAACATCCTTGGCTGTGATGCTGAAAGTGGTATCTTGATTTATATGGGCCGCAATCACGGCAGGTTGGCCAAGGTGCCAACGAACCAGCATAGCAAATTCGATGGCGCCAATATGAAAATATCCATCGGCAGCTGGATCATGCAGCACGTGACTGGGGGCGCCGTAGCGGTCATGGGGGCCAGGATATAGATCTACATCCTGGCGTAACGGCGCCACCGGCTTGGGGTCATCGCCGCCGCCCGCCCCCGCCATCGCGGCCCGTCCCGTTTGGACCGCCCCTTCGCCCGGCTTCGGCACAGGCTGCGTTTGCCGCCCCAGAACTGATTGCGCCGGCACGCTTTCAGGGCCGGATCTCATTGCCGAAGAAGCGTCGCTCATTTTCGTTATACCCCCAGCAGGCGGCGCAGTTTTGCCAGCGGTTTGCGAAACAATAAATATGCCAATGAAACGTCCGGGCCATAAATTTTTGCGGTCCCGGTTAAGCCAAGGCGCGGCGGTGCAACATCAATATCAAACACCGCTTCAGCAATGAACTTAGTAGTCTGGTCCGGCTGCAAGCGCGCTGAATAACTCACCCTCGTCAGCCGCGCCTTGACGGGCGTCGACGGGGCAGTTGCAAGAAAAAATTCCACTTCAGCACCCTTGGCAACGAATAAGGCGTCCTCGACCGCCACATCTATTTCAAGCTGCGCCTTGCGTGGATCAGCAATCACCATAATGCGCTCACCGATTTTCACCGGTCGCCCGCTCCACTCAGCCACATCGTCAATGAGCGCAATGCCGGTCGCAGGCGCGCGCAATACGGTTTGCGCCAATCGCTCTTGCGCATAGGCCAGCTCGGCACGTCCCTCCGCCAGTTTGGCGCGCAGCAGCGTGATCTGTGCGCGCGCCTTGGGATCTTTGAAGGCCTGAGCTTCCGTGCGTTGACTGTCGGCACGTAGCACCGCCACTCGTTTGAACGCAACCTCCCGGCTGGAGAATAATTCGGTTTGATCAAAGCGCAGCACAATGTCTCCGCGCTTGACATTTTGATTGGGTTTGATGGCAATGTTGGAGATAACGCCCGTGATCGGCGCGCTTACGACCTTCGGCTCCAAGGGCGATACTCTAGCTTCCGCCAGCACGCTCATGGGCAGCCGCACAGCCAGTAACGCTATCGCGCAAATCACTATGCCAACACGTATAAAGCGTTTGCGGCGACCACCGCTATGCAGCTTTGCAACAGGCGCCTTTAGCGCCGTCAGTGCTGAACCATAAGCATTGCCGAGCCGGCTCAACATTCGCAGTTCCGCCTCAATAAAGGCCTTGGAGCGCAGAACAATCAATCCCCCTTCAATGCAATTGGCCGGTCCTGTCAATGGCACCCAAAGCGCGAAATGCTCGATCCACTGATCATAATCGGCGGCGAGTGACTTTGGCAGCGTTTGCGCTTCGATAACTTTGGACAGTTCAGGCTCTGCGCTTTTGGCAATATATTTCGCCAGTTTACCAAACCATACAATTTGCGCGGCCTGCGGTTCGATTTTCAAACCACCCGAAACGGTTTCGATACGTCCCTCGCGGGCGCTCCACGCCAACGCATGATCATAGCTAATGAGCCGATGCGTATCATTGACGGCGATATAATGGATGGCCTCAGTGGTTGGCGCCTGGCGCGCTTCCCATTCGACCTGTACTAGCCGGCTTAACCCCGCCAGCTGCTTGGGAAGTTGATGCTTCGTCATGGTAGCGGCCTCCCTTGCCATTAATGATCAAACTGGCCTGTGCTTGGTTTCGCGGACATAGTGTTTGTCTTATCGCGCCGTGCGAAATTGGCCCGCCCGCTCATGCCCGCCAGCAGTAACGTATTGGCCGATATGCGCTCAGTGGCGGGTGATGAGCGCGCGGGCCCTGGGGTCCCAGCTGCGGTCTCAATAGTGTGTGGCGGCGGCGCGCGTTCTTGCGTAATATTGCTTTGCCGTGCGACATCTCTTTGATGCGCGACGTTGCCTTGATGCGCGACGTTGCTTGGCCGCGAGGCATTGCTTGGCCGCGAGGCATTGCCTTGCCGTTCTACCCGCCCGCGCACTTCGACCAATTGCGAAACATTATCGATCGACGCCCCCAGGGCGATAATTGTTGCTGCCAAAGTTTGCCCCGTTTCATCGACGGTGAACGAAAATTTCCCGCCCGGTCTTAGATCTTTCAACCAATGGGAGGGAACAAAGGCCCGGATTTCAACATCAGCATCATCGACGATTTCCAGCAGAGGATCGCGCGGCGCCACGGTCTCGAAAGCATTCGCAATTCGGCGCACCACGCGCCCGGCATATGGCGCCAAAATTTGACAGTAAGACACGCGTGTGACTGCTACAATTTCATCCGCTTCGGCTTTGCGAAAATCTGCTGACGCCAGGATCACCTGCAATTTCGAGATCGATCCGGAGGCCGCCATCTTGCGCCGCACCCGCAAGGTATCGCGTGCAGCCTGAGCCAATGCCGACGCCCGGTTCAGCTCGGCCTGGTTGATCCCGCAATCGAATTCAACAAGAACGTCACCTTGCCCAAAACGCCCGCCATTATCGGGTCCAATGGCCATAATCGTAGCCGCAAATGCCGCAGAAATCGTCGCTTGCCGGCGTGGCACAACCACGCCTCGCACCCGCACCTGGCTGCCCAGGCCCCGTGGTGCGGGTGCCGTTCGATAAGTATTAGATGATTGGCTAGCACTGCTCGGCATTGGCCAGGCCGAAGCCGTTACAGCCGCCGAATTAGAGTGCTCGTCATTTATTTTTTGTTGTGCAACCGCGCGCGTACTAAGCCCGGCAGCTCCTGTCCCCAGCAACAGCGCCATCAGGGTCGTCAGGGCCGCCGCAGTCTTTTGCGCCGATGGGGCCGCAACCCCACCGACATTTTTCTTATCGCACCTGTCCGCTTTTTGCGTCTTGCGCCTTAATGACAACACTTGCTCAATTTCCTTGGCAAAGAAGTTTCGTCTTAACTGGAACAG
>JAJRRE010000481.1 GCA_024279745.1 Alphaproteobacteria bacterium | reverse complement strand
CAAACAATCCGCCCCCACAGCAGACCGCATGCAAAGGAGCCGGCGCATCGTGGGCAATGCAAATTCGAGCAACAGCTCAACAGCAACGAACGCCGGACTTCCTACCGGATCAGATGGCCTCAGCTTCACAAGACCTAGGCCTCTTCCGACCGCGCCATCTGCTCCGTTAACCATGGGATGCCATGGAATTTTCTGGGTGTCAATGGAATATTAAGGGTTTTTTAAGGCTGTTCCGGGCTGGCACGGCAAATCCGGCCGGGAAATCGTGAAATTCAGCTTGGCACGGCCGCCGGCCTGAAGACGCTTTCAATAGAAATTGGGGAGCCGCGGCCGGCGCGCAAAGGGAATTGCTTTCCAGCGCGCGCCCCAGATGCGAAAGCGCAAGCGGACTTGACCGGGGCCCTGCCGTGCGCTCATTCTTGGTCAAACCAGCAACGCACGATGTGAGGGCTCATTACATGGCTGATCCAGAACAAAACACCGACGATAAACGGGGCACCGATAACAATGTTGATGAAGATTACAAAGTGATCGACTCGCCGCTAAGCAGCAAAATGCGGCGCGACGGCATCGACATCGACGTGCAGATTTATCGCGGCGAAGACGAAGAGGGCTGGATTTTAGAGGTGATCGATGGCGCCGGCACATCGATTGTCTGGGAGGACCACTTTGCCACCGATCAAGCCGCCCTAGATGAGCTTAAACGTGACATTGCCGCAAACGGCATGAAACAATTCAATCCCCATCTGCAAAAGCGCTCCGATCAATGAAAGCAAAAATCAGATCCTGGCGGCGCCGGGTGCATGAGACGCTGGAGCTGGGCGCGTCAGGAGATCTGGCCAGCCGCTTGTTCGACGCCGCGCTGATTATATTGGTATTGGCCAATGCGGCGGCGTTTACGCTTGGCACAGTGGGATGGTTTGAACAGCGCTACCAGACGCAGCTTTACTGGTTTGAAGTGATTTCGGTCTCGATCTTTACCGTTGAGTATATTGCGCGGCTGTGGTCCTGCGTCGAAGTTCCGACCCTGCGCGACAAGTCACCATGGCAAGCACGGCTGCACTACGCCACGCACCCTCTTTTGCTGATCGACCTTTTAGTGATCGCGCCGTTCTTTTTATCCTTCTTACTACCGGTCGATTTTCGCATCTTGCGTATCTTGTGGCTGTTGCGGCTTTTAAAACTGGCGCGCTATTCACCGGCGCTACAAACCCTGGCGCTGGTCCTGCACACGGAGCGGCGCGCATTGTTTGGCGCGCTGCTGGTCATGGCGTGCCTGCTGTTGTTTGCCGCAACCGGCATCTATTACATTGAGCGCCATGTGCAGCCTGACGTCTTCGGCTCGGTCCCTGCCTCTATGTGGTGGGCGCTCTCTACCCTAACCACGGTCGGCTATGGCGATGTTGTACCTTTGACACCGCTTGGCCGGCTTTTTGGCGGATTGATCATGCTGTTTGGGCTGGGCATGTTCGCGCTGCCCATCGGCATTATTGCGACCGGCTTCTCACAAGAAACCAACCGCCGGGACTTTGTGATTTCCTGGAGCCTGGTGGCCTCGGTGCCCTTTTTTGCCAAGCTCGACATTGCCGACATTGCCAAAATCATGCCGATGCTCAACTCGTCGACCTATCACCCCGAGGAGCTGATCGCGGCGCGCGGCGACGTCGCTCATTCGATGTATTTCATTGCTTCAGGCTCGGTCGGGGTTGAGACCACGCAAGGTGAAGTCATTTTAAGCGAAGGGGATTATTTCGGCGAGATGGCCCTGATCGATGGTCGGCGGCGAGACCATACGGTGCGCGCTAAAACAAAGTGCCGACTATTGGAACTGGATGCGCGCGACTATCATCGTCTGTTGCAGGACCGCCCCGATTTGAACGACGCCATTGCTAAGACGGCGCGCCAGCGCAGCGGTAAAACAAGCACGTAAAGCAGCAACACAGATAAATTTCTAAAACCGCCGCGCCGCACGCACTAAAACACCGGGCCTCTACTTCGTGAGTACAAAGTTGGGGCCCGGTGCTACAGCTAATGTTTATTTTAGTTGTCTGCCTGATTTACAAAGGCATCCTGTGCCCATTGCGGGTAGCCGCTAAAGTCCGAACCAGCAGTATTAGCGCTTACAGCAGTAGCGACACCAGCGATCAGTGACATTGCGATCAGGCTTGTTGCGATAATTTTTTTCATGATTTTCAATCCTCGTTTTTTCTTCGATTTGAAACGAACCCCTATTGGGCCGCTTTGCTTGGGAGCCGATTGTTGGCCCGATGATCTGAAGATAGGAAGGGTTTGAAAAACAAAAAGCCCCTCTCACTCGCCTGTGATAAAGGGTGAAGCAAAGCGTGAAAATGAGCGAGGAAAAACAACGGTAAATCGTTTTTACGGGAACCATATACTTGACGTAGGTGTTTGACCACCATATTGTAGCCTCCTGTGCTAAGGAGGATTTCATTGTGGCAGAGGACTTAACTCAGCAAGAGGCAGACTATTTATTTGCTCTCGAAAAGAAGCGTAAGAGTTCCAACGCCGTT
>JAJRRE010000480.1 GCA_024279745.1 Alphaproteobacteria bacterium | reverse complement strand
CCGCGCGAGGGAGCGTGAAGTGTTATGGCGACGAAAGAAAAACATAAACAGATCGATAAGATCGAGAGACAAACACTGGATGACAAAATCAAGAAATCAGAATTGAAAGAGCGCCATGCTGCCGGGGCGTCGAGGGACGCTAAGACTGAGCCGCCGCCAGAGGGCGCTGCGCGTTATTATAACCGCGAGCTGTCGTGGCTGCAGTTTAATCGGCGTGTACTGGAAGAAGCGGGCAATGAGCGCCATCCGTTGCTGGAGCGCATCCGCTTTCTTTCGATTTCCGCATCCAATCTGGATGAATTTTATATGGTGCGTGTGGCCGGAATTTACGGCCAGATCGCCGCCGGTGTTGCTGTCGTTAGTCAGGACGGGTTGAGCCCGGCGGAGCAGCTGGATGAGATTGATGAATTTGCCCGCACATTGATCACGGACAAGCAGCAAACCTGGCGGAACTTGCGCACTGAGCTGAGCGGTGCGGGCGTGCAAATATTGGAAGGGGATGATTTGCTGCCGCATGAACTGGCATGGCTTGACGCAGAATTTATGGCGCGGATTTTTCCGGTCCTGACACCGATCGCGGTCGATCCGGCGCATCCTTTTCCGTTTATCCCCAATGGCGGCTTTGTGATCGGCGCCAAACTGGAACACGGGCACGATGACGCTAAATCCATCAACGGCCTGATCCCCATCCCCTCGCAGCAGGCGCGTTTTATCCGCCTGCCAGTTCCAGCACCAGCAACGCTGGCAGCGCCGGCAACCACAACGGCAACGGCGCCGCGCGGTTCGGCCAAGGGCAGTAAAATCACAGATGGTAGTGTCGGGGATGCCGGTGTCAGTGGCAAAGTGGATGAGAGCGCAGGCAAGCAGACCATTCGTTTTGTGCAAATCGAAACCGCCGTGCGTTTGTTCCTGCCCTATTTGTTTCCCGGCTATTCCTGTTCGGCGCTAGGCATCTTTCGCGTGCTGCGCGACAGCGACATTGAGATCGAAGAAGAAGCCGAAGATCTGGTGCTGTCATTTGAGAGCGCGCTTAAACGGCGCCGGCGTGGCCATGTGATCCGCCTGGAAGTCGACGCTAAGATGCCACAAGAGCTGCTCGGCTTTGTCTCCAAGGAGCTGGAGGTGGGCGGCCGCGAAGTCTTTATCAAGGATGGTCTGGTCGGGCTTGCCGATGTTGCGCAATTAATCATCAAAGACCGGCCCGATCTTTTGTTCCCCCCCTTTAATATTCGGTTTCCCGAGCGCATTCGCCAGGCCAATGGCGATTGTTTTAAGGCGATTTCGCAAAAGGATATCGTGGTCCACCACCCTTACGAATCCTTCGATGTGGTTTTGCAATATCTACGCCAGGCGGTTGCCGACCCGGATGTGCTGGCGATC
Source organism: Alphaproteobacteria bacterium (assembly GCA_024279745.1). GTDB lineage: Bacteria > Pseudomonadota > Alphaproteobacteria > Rhizobiales > Hyphomicrobiaceae > JAJRRE01. The sequence continues at coordinate 2,039 of JAJRRE010000480.1, read as the reverse complement.
AAATGGACGCTCTATCGCACGTCAAAAGACAGCCCCATTGTGGCGGCGCTGAAAGAGGCCGTTGAAGCCGGTAAAACCGTGACGGCGGTTGTCGAGCTGAAGGCGCGCTTTGATGAGGCGGCAAATATTCGCTGGGCGCGGGATCTGGAAAATTCCGGCGTGCATGTGGTCTATGGGTTTATCGAACTAAAAACCCACGCCAAGCTCGGCCTGATTGTGCGCCGCGAAGGCGATGCGCTGGCGACTTACTGCCATGTCGGTACCGGCAACTACCATCCGTTGACCGCCAAAATCTATACGGATTTATCGTTCTTTACCGCCGACCCGGTAATTGGCCGCGATGTAACCAAGGTCTTTAATTTCGTAACCGGTTACGGCGAGCTGGCGCAGCTCGATGCGCTGTCCGCCAGCCCGCTCGGCATTCGCAAATGTATTTTGCGGCATATTGGCGAAGAGGTAGCACATGTCAAAGCGGGGCGTCCCGGCGCCATCTGGATTAAAATGAATTCGCTGGTCGATAAGCAGATCATCGAAGCGCTTTATAAAGCCTCGCAAGCCGGTGTCGAGATCGATCTGGTGGTGCGCGGTATTTGTTGTCTGCGCCCCGGTGTGGCGGGAATGTCGGAAAACATCCGCGTGAAAAGCATTATCGGCCGCTTTTTGGAGCATTCGCGTATATTCGCTTTTGGCGCCGGACATGGTCTGCCATCAAAGGATGCGCATCTTTATATGGGCTCGGCCGATCTCATGCCGCGCAATCTGGACCGGCGGGTTGAGGTCATGCTGCCGATCACCAATGCCACGGTTCATGCCCAGGTGCTTGATCAAATCATGCTGGCCAATCTCAAGGATAACCAGCAAAGCTGGCGGATTAATTCCGATGGATCGTCTACCCCCCTTGCGCCGGGGGATGGAGAAATGCCATTTAATGCGCATGACTATTTTATGAATAATCCCAGCCTGTCGGGGCGGGGCGAAGCCTTGCAGAAAAGTTTTCCGCCAAGTGTTCCGTTTCGGGCCGAGCCGAAGCGGCAGGGGGGGAAGCGAAAGCACAAACAAAAACATAAGAAGAAGAGATCCCATTGACCGAAGGTAACAGCTGGCCGCCGCGCTCTTCGTCTGTCGAAGATTTTGAGCCCATCGGCGTGATCGATATCGGATCGAACTCCGTGCGGCTGGTGATTTATGAAGGCGCGATTCGCTCACCGGCGCCATTATTCAACGAAAAAGTATTATGTGGACTGGGCCGCTCAATTGGCTCGACGGGAGAATTGGGAGCCGATGCGGTGGCGCGGGCACTGGCGGCGTTGCGCCGGTTCGCGGCAATTGCGCGGGTGCTGCGGGTTAAGAATTTGCAAGCTATTGCGACGGCGGCGGTGCGCGAGGCCAAGAACGGACCAATGTTCATTGCGCGCGGCGAGGTTCTGCTGGGAACGACAATTCAGATCCTGTCGGGCAAGCGCGAGGCGGAGCTGGCGGCGCAAGGCATTATGATGGGCTTTGTCGATGCCAATGGCATTGCCGGTGATCTGGGCGGCGGCTCGCTTGAGCTGATTGATATTGCCGGCTCCAATTTGCGCCAGGGCACGACCTTGCCGCTTGGTGGGCTACGTTTGCTGGAATCGTCGAATAGTGATTCTGACAACGCTGCAAAAATTTCCAATTCGGAATTTAGCAAGGTGGATTGGCTTGCCGATGGCGGTGAGCGCGACTTTTACGCCGTTGGCGGCACTTGGCGCTCCCTGGCCAAATTGCACATGGCGCGCTGCGACTATCCCTTGCGCATCATGCACGGCTATGAAATTGCAACAGATGCGGCCATTGAGCTGTGCCAGACCATTCGCCAGGCCAAGAAACTGTCCAGTGTTGAGGGTATGAGCGTTGTCGCCAAGGGGCGCCAGGAAGTTTTGCCCTATGGCGCCGCCGTGTTGGAGTGCTTGTTGAAGAAGCTGCAGCCGCGCCGGGTGATTTTCTCCGTATTCGGCATTCGTGAAGGTCTGCTGTTTTCCCTGCTGTCGGCGATTGAGCAGGCGCGTGAT
>JAJRRE010000039.1 GCA_024279745.1 Alphaproteobacteria bacterium | reverse complement strand
GCCCAAGGACGGCAACTTTGCACGGCGAAGCAATGACAACCGGACGCCTGTCACTGGAACGCCTGGACAACTCGCCATGGCTGCGCATCACGATCAAGGATCGCGCCGGCAAACGGGCCTGGTCAAATCCAATTTGGGTTGGTGGTTGAAAATTTTTTGCGGCCTATGGTTTGGCCCAATGGTTTGCGCTCTGTGGAATGAGTATTTTGTTTGGCTCCGCGAAGGCGCCTCGCCGCATAACCGTTGCCGTGGCGCAGACGCGCAATGCACAATGCCATCGGTTTTCTAAATGCCATTGTAGCTGGCCAGCAGCGGCACCGGCAGCGCGCGGGCAACGGACGGATCATAATCGAACAGAGTAAGGAGTGTTGCACACGAGGCAGGCGCAGGCGTTATGTTCAACGCTGGTGCGCGCCGTGGAGGATGCTAGCAAAGACCGCGGAACCATCACAGCAGTTGTTTTGTCTCACGGGCCATATCGGACGCGAAATAGCGTCCGGGCCCTGCGACGGCGCGCCAAACGGTTGGCGGGCGAACATTGTTCGCCGTGGAGGATGCCAGCAAAGACCTCGGGACTATCACAGCTCGGCAATTTTCTGTCTCGCGGCTATTCCGAGCAAAGTTCGGGCCTGCATCATGTGGAACATGTCTCTGACATGACAGCGCGCCAAACGGTTGGCGGGCGAACATTGTTCGCCGTGGTGCAGGCCAGAAACAAATGAGATCTATCACAACTCAGGCTTCTCGGCCCCAGCCCAGCCCTCACCATTTGGGCACATTACGGCACGACTGTGCCCAGCGGCCAAAGGCCGCCGCCGACAGTTCGGCGCCCCGCCGGAGGGCCACTTCGCCCGTGAGGCAGATAGACTGCGCGAGAAGAGATCTAATGCCCGCCGCTGAAGATGCCGGTCTTGATGGAATAGTCGACGGCGAGGCCGTAATTGGGATCGTCGTCGGAATCGATCATGAGTTGGCCGGCGCGGTTGAGCAATTTGTGGCAATCGCGCGATAGATGCCGTAATTGCAGCGCCTTGCCCTGGGCTTCATATTTTGACGCGAGGGTTTCAATGGCTTGCAGCGCCGATTGATCGACGACGCGGCTGTTTTTGAAGTCGATGATCACCTGATCGGGATCGCTTGCCGGGTCAAAGTTTTCGGCGAAGCCTTCGACCGAGCCAAAGAACAGCGGCCCTTCGATCTGATAAACTTTGGCGCCGTTGTCGGCGATGTGAATGTTGGTGTGAATGCGTGTGGCATTGCTCCAAGCATATGCCAGCGCGGACACAATGACACCGACCACAACAGCAATGGCCAGATCCGACATCACGGTTACAACAGTTACAAGCAGCATAACGGCCGCATCGGTCAGCGGAATGCGGCGCAGAATTAAGAGGCTCTGCCAGGCGAATGTGCCGATCACGACCATCATCATAACGCCAACCAATGCGGCGAGCGGGATCTGCTCGATGGCGCTGGAGGCTACCAGGATAAAGGCCAGCAGGAACAGCGCTGCTGAAATGCCCGATATCCGTGTTGAGCCGCCCGATTTCACATTGATCATGGACTGGCCGATCATGGCGCAGCCGCCCATGCCGGAGAAGAAACCGGTGACCGTATTGGCCACGCCCTGCGCGATACATTCTTGTGAGCCGCCGCCGCGCTTGCCGGTGATTTCGCCAACAAGATTGAGCGTCAAAAGACTTTCAATCAGGCCAATAGCCGCCAGGATTACCGCAAAGGGAAGGATGATTTTCATCGTTTCCAAATTGAACGGCACAGTGGGAATATGAAATGACGGCAGGCCGCCCTGGATCGACGCCAGGTCGCCAACACGCGGCACGTCAATGCCAAAACCGATGACGAGGGCGGCGACAATGCCGATGCCAGCCAGCGGCGCCGGGATCACAGTGGTAAGCTTGGGCATGGCCCAGATAATTCCCATGGTCAAGCCGACCAATCCCAGCATCATCGCCATCGGCGCGGCGCTCATCCATTCTTTTGTGCCGTCAGCGCCGGTGGTTTGGAACTGCGTCAGCTGTGCCATGAATATTACAATGGCCAGCCCGTTGACAAAGCCAAGCATCACTGGATGCGGGACCAAGCGGATAAATTTACCCAGGCGCAGGGCGCCAGCTAGAACCTGCAAAATCCCCATCAGCACGACGGTTGCGAACAGATATTCGACGCCGTGCTGCGCCACCAGCGCCACCATGACCACGGCAAGCGCGCCCGTTGCGCCGGAGATCATGCCAGGCCGCCCCCCAATTACTGCTGTGATCAGACCAACGATAAAGGCAGCGTAAAGTGCGACCAGCGGATGAACCCCGGCGACGAAGGCAAAGGCCACCGCCTCGGGCACCAGCGCCAGCGCCACGGTCAGGCCGGACAACAGCTCCGTTTTCAGCAGGCGCGGCGACATCTCATCGAGGCACGGCGTCTCCCAGCTGGAGGCCTTGATGCGAGCGGCATAGTCGGCAAGGGTTGACTTGGTCACGGGGGCTTTGGTCCATCATTTGAGGAGAATCAGTGCGCAGTCGGGGCGCAGTCGGGGCGCAATCGGTGCGCAACGGTTCTACATAAAGCAGCCGAACCGCATTGCTAAATGTTTAATGGTCGCGCCGGCACGGCAAGTTGCCGCATGTTTGGCCGCCCGCGGACCGCCACACCACACCACTCCAACGACCTCACTCCAAAGATCTCATTGCGACGATCTGCCGTGCAGCGGTATCACCGCTTCGTGGTCACATAGCTGCCGGGCGCGTCTTCGATCTGGCCGTGGATCTGGCCCGGCGCGCGCGGCTCGATTTTGGGGCCTGAATGTTTGCGCAGCCACTTAATCCAATGCGGCCACCAAGAACCAGGATGTTCCTTGGCGCCGTCTTTCCACTCTTGCAGCGAGCCGTCGCCCATGTCGTTGGTCCAATATTGATATTTCTTTTTGGCGGGCGGATTGACGACGCCGGCAATATGGCCTGAGCCGGACAACACATAATCGACCGGGCCGCCGAATAATTTAGCGCCTTCGTAGACGGAGTCTGGCGGCGCGATATGATCGTCGCGCGCTGCCAGCTCATAGACCGGGACTTTGACTTTGCCGACATCAAGGTTGACGCCGTCAAGTTTCATGCCGCCCTTGGCCAGCAGGTTATGGTGATAAAATTCGCGCAGGTAAAAGCTGTGATTGGCGGCGGGCAGACGGGTGGAATCCTGATTCCAATAGAGAAGATCAAACGGCATCGGCTTTTTGCCGAGCATGTAATTATTGACAATATAGGGCCAGATCAGATCCTTGGGGCGCAGCATGTTGAACACATTGGCCATGCGCGAGCCGTCGAGATAACCGCGCTCTTTCATCAGCTGTTCCAGATCGTCAAGTTGGTCGTCGTCGATGAAGAACAACAGATCGCCGGCCTTGGAGAAGTCTACCTGTGTGGTCAAGAGTGTGGCCGATGAGAATGGCGTTTTGCCCTTGGCTGCCTGATAGGCCAGCGTGGCTGAGAGCAATGTGCCGCCGACGCAATAGCCTAAAACATTGATCTTCTGCACGCCGGCTTCCCTTTGCACGGCCTTGGTGGCGGCCAATATGCCCTCGCGCATATAGTCTTCAAAGCCCGTATTCCCCATGTTTGCATCGGGGTTGACCCAGGAAATAACGAATGCGGTGAAGCCTTGATCGACCACATATTTAATGAAGGATTTTTCCGGCCGCAGGTCGAGAATATAGTACTTGTTGATCCACGGCGGCACGATCAATAGCGGCTTGCGATGGACTTTCGGCGTCGTCGGCTCATATTGCAATAGCTGGATGATCTTGTTTTGGAAAATCACCTTGCCGGGCGTGACAGCCAGATCGCGGCCCACTTCAAAAGCAGCAATATCGCTTTGTGATATTTTCATCAGCTCGCCGGAGGACTTCATGTCCTTGGCCAGATTATGCATTCCTTCAACGAGGTTCTTGCCGTTGGAGGAAAGCGTTTCGCGCAGAATTTCAGGATTGGTGGCGGGGAAATTTGAGGGCGACAAAGCGCTGGTGATCTGCCGAAGATGGAACTCGGCCTTCATTTTAGCGTGCGGCTCCAGCCCCTCGGTTTTATCGACCAGCTCTTCAGCCCAATTCGACGACAAAAGATAAGCCTGCTTGCAAAAATCGAAATAAGGATTGTCGGACCATTCAGGATCTTTAAAGCGTTTATCGCCGCGTGTTGGCTCGACCACCGGCTCGACCTCTTCGCCAAACAGGCGGCGCACGCTATTGGACCATAAATCAATATAACCGTCGACAAGCTCACCTTGTGCCTTGGCTAGTTTTTCAGGCTCGTGCATCCAGGCCTGCATCACTTCGTGCATGGATTTGGCGGCTTCGTTCATCTCGCCCGATTGGCTGAACGGGCCTTGATTGTTGCCCGATTGCGAGAAAACCCCCGATAGCGTTTTACTGCCGTCCTCCATCAGACGCAGTAGATTTTTGGCGAATGCCTCCGGATCATTGACTTGATAACTGGACGCTTGGTCTCTTTTGCTGGAGGGCTGGGGCTTGCCGGAGGACTGGGGCTTGTTGGAGGACATTAGGTTGGGGCTCAATTTCTGGTCGCCAGCCCGGATGGGGCGGATGCTCGGTTCGGATGATAGGCTTATTGCATATAATAGTCAGACCGTCCGTTAATTCCAAGGGGCGCCAGCATAGCGGCGCGCAAGCGCGCTTGGCCGAAGAAGCGCCACAAAGCAAGGCGGAGCAAGGTCGCGCACAGCAACGTAAAGCAAGGACCGCGCTGAAATTTGAGACACCTTGAAGCAGGAGTACGAATTAAGAGCGAAAATCCTGCCGATACCGCGAAGTTGACTTTGACGGAGCGCCTCGCACACCGTACACATTGCGCGATAACAACCAGCGTGCTGTTTGCAGGTGCGCCTAACAACCTGCGCTCTGTTTAGATGTGCGCGATAAGAATCAGCGTGCTGTTTACATGTGCGCCAATAAAAATCAGCGTGTGGGGATAATCCGCCGCTCATTGCCAAAACCCGTAGACTAAACTGAAAGACGATCATGACCAAGCCGTTGACAGAGGGGCCGCCAACACAAGAGCCGCTGAAATTGGGGATTGCCGGTCTGGGGACCGTTGGCGCCGGATTACTGCGGCTTCTGGAGACCCATGGCCAGGTGCTCAGTGCTCGATTAGGGCGCGCTATTGAAGTCACGGCCGTTTGCGCGCGCGACAAAACCAAGGATCGCGGTGTCTGCCTGGATGGTATGAGCTGGTATGATGACGCCGCCAAGCTGGCGCTGGCAGAAGAGATCGATGTCTTTGTCGAGCTGATTGGCGGCGAGGAAGGTGCGGCACGCAGTTCAGTCGAAGCGGCCCTGAAGGCTGGCAAGCATGTGGTAACGGCGAATAAGGCGCTGCTTGCTCATCATGGCAATGAGCTGGCATTGCTGGCCGAGGAGAACAACGTCGCGCTTAACTTTGAGGCAGCGGTGGCGGGCGGCATTCCGATCATTAAGACCATGCGCGAGGGACTGGCCGGTAACGGCGTCGCGCGCGTCTACGGTATCATGAATGGCACCTGCAACTTTATCTTGACCAAAATGCAAAATGAATCGCGTGATTTTGCCGAAGTCCTGTCAGAAGCACAAGCCATGGGCTATGCGGAAGCCGATCCAAGCTTTGACGTCGGCGGTATCGATACAGCCCATAAGCTGGCATTGCTGACCACTTTGGCATTCGGTACTGAAGTTGCCTTTGACGACATTCATATTGAGGGTATTGAGGCGATTTCGTCTGCTGATATTGAAGCGGCCGACGAGCTGGGCTATCGCATCAAGCTGTTGGGTGTGGCCATGGCGACCGATGAGGGCATTGAGCAGCGGGTTCACCCGACCATGGTGCCAAAGGAGTCGCCAATTGCCCAGGTGTCGGGCGTGACCAATTGCGTGGCGGTCGATGGTGATTTTTCCGGCGATCTATTGCTGGTCGGCCCTGGCGCCGGAGCGGGCGCTACCGCATCAGCCGTCATGAGCGATATTGCCGACATTGCGCGCGGGCTGGTGTTTGCCCCGTTCAACCTGCCCTCAAGCCATATCAAACCTTACACGCGCGCGCGCCTCAATGCCCATCAAGGAGCTTATTACATTCGTCTGTCGGTGTTTGATAAGCCCGGTGCCATGGCCGCCATTGCCACTCATCTGGGAGAACAGGGCGTCTCACTGGAAAGCATTGTGCAGCGCCGTCCGCGCGCCGCTTTGCCGGGCATCGATGCACGCGGCGAACCCGGTGCGCCGACCAGCTTGATCTTGATCACGCACGAGACCACCGAGCAGTCCATTCGCGCCGCCCTGGAGGCGATTGGCAAAGACGACAAGCTGGCCGCCCCGCCGCAAATGATCCGCATTGAGAAGCTGTGAGGGGACCCCTTAGTTAAGGCACCCCTCAAACGCCCGTTATAACGCTTTAGCTGTACCGCATCTCAATTCTGTCTGATTTAATAATTCAAGCTGCTGCTTAACCCTTTGGTTTGGTTGAGTTAGAGAATTGTTGATGAGGGGGTCGCTAATTGCGCACACAACCATATCACCTTCGGACGTCATCGCGGGGCTTGTTCCCGCGATCCCGGTTATCACAAAACAGATGCCAGAGCTGTGCTGAAAACGAACCAGAATCAACCAATTCACCGGTTTGAAACGGGATACCGGTGACGAGCACCGGTATGACAGTATTTTTGTCTATTTGACCCTTAGCATCAGCTTAAATTTAACCGGGCAGCAGTGGTTGCATTTGTGCTAAGAATGTTTCCAATTAAGTGAGTCGCTGCAATAATTGGGGAGTTCGAGCATGAGCGATGCCGCCGTCGGTCCTATCCTTAATCGGGTGCTATCCAT
>JAJRRE010000479.1 GCA_024279745.1 Alphaproteobacteria bacterium | reverse complement strand
CGGCATCATATGGACGTCGCCGACCTGCCGGGCAACGGATTTGCGGATATCGACGTCCCCTTCGCCGTACATCTCCACCAGCACATCGCCAATGGTGTTGTGGCCTTGCCGCGCCAGCGACCAGCGTTCATGCCCCATCAACGTTAGCGACGTGCTCGCCTGGGGGTCAATATCGATCACCAGCACGCGCTGAAACCCGAGCACGGATAGCCCATAAGCCAGCATCATCGTGGTCGTGGTTTTGCCGACACCGCCGCGCCGGTTGGAAACTGCAATAAATTTTGTCACTGTTAATCGTCCTAATCTGGTACGGCTCGTTCCGTTCCGTTTCGCTCGTGTTAGTCAGGGGCGCTCAGTGTTGTTGGCAAAGGGCCGCCGCCTGGGATGTTCTGCTACCGAAAGCCTTATCACCGCGAAAGTTTTGTGCCGTAGCGGCGGGCGCGCGCCGCTCGATCTCGATTTAGCCGTGCAGCAATGGCGCTTCGAATGGCAGCTCTATGGCGGCGTTGATAATAGCGGTACATAATGTAATTCGGCCAAAACGCCAAATGGGTGCTGTGCGCACGGTAATGACATCGATTTCCCAATGGGACTGAAAGCTGCGCGCCTATGCAAACGCCCAATGAGCGCTTATCAATGAGCGGTAACCGGGCGAGGGATGAAGGCAATTATGAGCCATGAAATGATAGGGATAATGCCATTGGCGAAGGTGCTCGATATACCGCGCCATAAGGCGGCGCTGGACCGGATATTCTTTTCATCCAGCGCAAGGCAGTCTTTCGCAAGCGACGAAGAGCGCGGCGTCTTTCGTGAGCGCTGGCTGGGGCGCTATCTGGGTCATGACGCGCGTCACGGCTTTGTTGTGATCGCGCACGGGTTGGGCGAGCCGGGGGCTGAGCGATCGGGCGGGCATCTGATCGGTTATCTGGTCGCTTCGCTCGATAATCCGGCGCGTAATCCGCGCTTTGCCGACATTGGCTATTTCCAGTCGTTTGCGGCTTTGTGCGAATGGTATCCGGCGCAGCTGCATATTAATATAGACGCTAGCTATCGCAGCTTCGGCATTGGTGCGCGGCTGATCGAACAGTTTTGCGATTATGCGCGCGCGCGTGGTACTGCGGGCGTGCATGTTGTGACGTCGCCAGCATCGCGCAATGTCAGCTTCTATAACCGGCTGGGGTTTGAAGATGTCGGCCGCAATGGTATCGGGGCCAATGAAGTGGTGTTTTTGGGCCGGACGCTGTGAGGGCGTGAATTGCAGTTATCGCTAACTGTGGCGGGGAACTGTGAGGGGCAATCGGCGGAGTGGCAATAGTGCAAGCGGATTATGACACCATCATTGTTGGCGCCGGCTCGGCGGGCTGTGTGCTGGCAAACCGTTTGTCGCGCGACCCAAAGCGCCGCGTATTGCTGATCGAGGCGGGCGGTAAAGACAATCTGCCATGGATTCATATTCCCGTCGGCTATCTTTACCTCATGGGTAACCCGCGCGCCGACTGGAATTATACAACCGCAGCCGAACCCGGGCTGAATGGGCGCGCGCTCAATTATCCGCGTGGCCGGGTGCTGGGCGGCTGTTCGTCGATCAACGGCATGATTTATATGCGTGGGCAGGCGCGTGATTATGATGGTTGGCGGCAGATGGGAAATCCTGGCTGGGGTTGGGACGACGTATTGCCCGCGTTCAAGCTCCATGAAGACCAATGGGCGCTTGGCGAGGCTGAACTTGGGCAGACCCACGCGCGCGGCGGCGAGTGGCGGGTGGAACACTCCCGGGTGCGCTGGGATATATTGGATGCGTTTCAGGCGGCGGCTGAGGCGGCGGGTATCCCGACAGTCGCCGACTTTAACACCGGCAATAATGAAGGGTGCAGTTATTTTCACGTTAACCAGAAGTCTGGTTGGCGCTGGAATACGTCAAAGGGTTTTTTGCGCCCGGTGCAGGGCCGCGCCAATCTTGCTGTCATGACCAATGCCATGGTGCACAGGCTTGTTTTGGACGGCAAACAGGTTGTGGGCGTTGAGCTGCAGCATGACAAAGACGGACGCCGCGTTGTGCGCGCCGCGCGCCAGGTAATTTTGTCGGCCGGTGCAATCGGCTCGCCGCAAATCCTGCAATTGTCGGGCATCGGTCCTGGCGGATTGCTGCGCGGGCTTGGTATCGAGGTTCGTCATGACTTGCCGGGTGTCGGCGACAATTTGCAAGATCATTTGCAGATCCGCTGCGCCTATAAAGTGCAAGGCGTTAAAACCATGAATGAGCGCGCCAATGGTCTGATGAATAGGGCGGCAATTGCTTTGGAATATGCGTTGAAGCGTTCCGGGCCGATGTCGATGGCGCCGTCGCAGCTGGGGGCGTTCGTGAAGTCCGATCCCTCGCGCGAGACGCCAAATCTGCAATATCATGTGCAGCCCTTGTCGCTGGCGGCCTTTGGTCGCCCGCTTGATCCGTTTCCAGCTTTCACTGCCAGTGTGTGCAATCTGCGCCCGGACAGCCGCGGCTCGGTTCGCATTACGTCGCGCGAGCCTTCGGTGCAGCTCGAAATCAAACCAAATTATCTAGCGGCGCAAACGGACAGATTGGTTGCCGCGCAGGCCATCAAAATAACGCGCCATATTATCGGCCAGGCACCTTTACAAAAATATCAACCGCAAGAGTTTCGCCCCAATCCGCAATTGGTCAGCGACGATGAATTGGCGATTGCAGCCGGCGATATCGGTACAACAATCTTCCATCCCGTCGGCACCGCCATGATGGGCCGCAAGGAAGATGCGCGCGCCGTCGTCGATGCGCGCCTTAAAGTGCATGGGCTTGAGGGCTTGCGCGTTATCGATGCGTCGATCATGCCGACGATCACCAGTGGCAATACCAATTCACCGACAGTCATGATTGCCGAAAAAGGCGCCGCGATGATTTTGGACGATGAGAAGTCGGCCTAACCGCTCCAAAAGTAGTACAGCAAAATAATGCAACTTTAGTTGCATTGCCTGTCACATAATAATTATATTCGAATGTTCTAATGTTCGTTTGTTAAACTCAGCGCGTTTCATTAATTCCATTAAGCAGCATAAAATTATTTTATAGGCGATATAAAAAATCCTCATTTTGTGCATTGCGCCCGGCGGCGGCCTTTGCCATACTTGTGCGCAACGGGGGGAACACTCCGGCAACGCGGAGGCTCGGATTTTTGCCG
>JAJRRE010000478.1 GCA_024279745.1 Alphaproteobacteria bacterium | reverse complement strand
TGCCAGCAACCAATGCGGTGAGCCGGTCGCCAGCGCGAGGTCGGCGTTACGATGCATCGCAGCAGTTGACGTGATCTTGCCGCAAAACTGTTCGTCATGAAGGCTCGATGTTTTTTAAAAGCACTGCAAGCATCACGACATGAAGGGAGCTGTTATTGTAGCCTACCCCTCTTTGTTTGCTATGATTTTTTTGGTTTTGCCGCTTTGACAGTGACGGTGGGTTTCTTGGCCGGTTTGGACTTCTTGCTATTTTTCTGGCCGACTTTTCTCAAGCCCGTTTTCTTCAGCTTGGCTTTTCTGGCGCGGCGCAATCTGGCGTTGCGTGCCTTTGTTCGCGCCACAACTTTCGCATTACGGCGGCGGCGCTTGCGTTTAAAACCACGATAGCCGCACACCCGGTTGCGCACAATTTTACGGATACTGATCGGACCTCTAGCGGTTCGATCAATCGGCATGGTCGAAATATTTTCAGTGTTGAAAAATAATTTCCAGTCATAAGTGCGAAAGCCGTGTTCTAATAAAGTTGCGGCGCGGTTGCGTCTACTGTTCAGGCTGACGGCGCCGAGCACTACCGCCAGTAATTTGTGACCATCGCGTGTGGCGGTCGCCACGATGTTGTAGCCAGAATCGCAGATGAAGCCCGTCTTCATCCCGTCGGCGCCTTCGAAGGTTTTAAGCAGGCCGTTATAGCTACGCAGGCGGCGTCTGCCGATCTTGAAAGATTTCGTATTCCAAAGCTCGGCATATTGCGGAAAGTCTCGCAAGATCGCCTGCGACAGGATTGCCAAATCGCGCGCGGTCGTAATTTGCCGCTTTGAGGGCAGACCATTGGGGTTGTCAAAATGCGTGCGCGACATGCCCAGACGCCGCGCGGTCGCATTCATTTTTTTTACAAAGGCGTCGTGTGTGCCGCTGATTGCTTCTGCGAACATGATGGCGACGTCGTTGGCCGACTTGATAATCAGGGCTTTGAGGCCAAGCTGTACGCTTATTTTAGCACCAATTGGTAACCCGATTTTACTGGGTGGCTCGCGGTGCGCCAGAACCGAACAAACTATTTTGTCGTCCATCTTCAGTTTGCCGCTGCTCAAAGCTTCGAACGCCAGATAAGCCGTCATGATTTTGGTCAACGAAGCCGGGTGCCATTGATCGTCGGCATTTTCGGCATACAGTACTTTGCCGGTTACCGCGTCGATCAGCAGTGCCGGACCGGCAGCTGCCGCGCGCGGTATGAGGAGACATAAAAATAGGAGCGTGACAAAGATGGAGCGCTTGACCATCCAATCCCTCGTAGTTTTCCGCGACGTCGATCCAGTGGAACCGCCATATGCCGCAATAGAACTTTGCTCGATATGATAGCAATTGAACTCAAAGTCCGTTCAAAATATGGAAAATCCAGCTGGGCCCCAGTCTGTGATCCCAGAGACCTTAATTGCCAGTCTGCAATCCCCTGGACTTTAATGCCAGATCTGTATTCACCTGAACTTTAATGCCAGATCTGTATTTACCTGAACTTTAATGAATGAATAGTTTGCTAGTCGCAATGAGGTTTCCGCGATGGCCGGGGGATTGTTTTTAAGCCGGGGCAAGAATAGCACGGCGCTGCGCCAAGTCGTCATTCAGGCCTCGCATCAAGCCCCGCATCAAGCTTATCACTTGTTGTCACGTGGCCTGCGATTGAGAGCTTGGACGGCGAACAAATGCTCATGCAGGTAAAAACCGGCAGCTTTTGAAAAGGGCGATGGGCGCCGTTTTACTGCAAGGGTTTCTTTCCGCCTGGGAAATGGGGGGTGGTGGTGCCTCCGGCCCGACTCGAACGGGCACGTCATTTCTGACAATGGATTTTGAATCCATCGCGTCTACCGGTTCCGCCACGGAGGCCGTCCAAGTGGCGCATCATAGTCATGGCGCGTGAGGCGTCAACGCCAAGTTATGTGCAATTTCAGGTTTTTTTACATATGAGCCAAAGGGTCGCGCAATCGGGCGCATGGTTATTGGACATTCAGCTCGTCTGGGCCTATGCAGGCGGGCCGCGATGCATCGGCGGCTTATTAACGGCGGCCCGGCGATCGGCTGGTATAGGTTTGGCAAGTTACAAAGGGCTCTTAATTCAATGAAGCGGCTTTACGACTGGATGATGAAAATGGCAGCCCACGGCAAGGCCAAAACGGCGTTGTTCTGGGTGGCGTTCATTGAAAGTTCCGTTTTCCCCATTCCGCCCGATATCATGTTGATCCCGATGGTGCTGGCAAATCGTGCTCAGGCCTGGAAGATTGCTGCAACGGCGACCATCGGCTCGGTACTTGGCGGCATGGCCGGATATGCCATTGGTTATTTTTTGTTTGACGCTGTTGCTCAGCCGCTGCTGGAATTTTATGGTTATCTCGACAAATTCCAGACCTTCAAGGGGCAGTATAACGACTATGGCGCCTGGATCGTCTTTATCGCCGGGGTGACGCCGTTCCCTTATAAGGTGATCACAATTGCCAGTGGTGCGACGGCGCTGTCCCTGCCGGTGTTCATAATTGCCAGCATTGTCGCCCGGGCGATTCGGTTTTTCGTTGTCGCCGGTCTGCTTTATGCGTTCGGAGAGCAAATCAGAGGTTTCATTGAGCGCTGGTTTAATCTATTGGCCATTGCCTTCACGGTTTTGCTAATTGGCGGCTTCGTTGCTTTGAAGTATTTGTTTTAGTGGACGAAACCTATAAGGATAAACTCAGTGCTCAATCAATCCACGACCGGTTCGACCTCCAGAACACCTGGCTATGGCGCTGGTTCTTTGTTGCTGTTTGTCGCTAGTGCTGTGATTTTGACAGCGCTTGGATTCGAAATATTTGGCGGCGAAAAGCCCTGTCCGCTGTGTTTGCAGGAGCGCTATGCCTACTACACCGGTATTCCGCTGGCCTTTATCGCTCTGGTTATGCTGGGTGCCGAAAAGCCGCGTGCCGCCGGTTTGCTGTTTTTTGCTATCAGTTTGATATTTTTGGCGAATGTCGGCTTGGCCGGCTACCATGTGGGTATTGAAATGAAATATTGGCCCGGACCGCAGGCCTGTTCCAGCGGCGGCCTGAGCACGCTGGGCGGCAGTGGCGGCGGTGGATTGCTGGGCGCGATGGCAAAAGAGCGGGTTGTAGCCTGCGATGCGGTCAATTGGCGCTTCTTGGGATTGTCCTTTGCCGCCTGGAATGCGGTGATGTCATTATTTTTATTTACGACCGCATTAAAAGCAGCGTTCGCGGCAACCTCCAAGTACAGCTAAGTCATATAACCAAATATCAACTACATTCAAATAGTTGAGTGCAACGCCTCAGACGAGCTTTAACCGGCTTTGCCTGGGGTGTCGTTGTATTATGAATAGCTGTCAATAAAATTCCTTTGGATTTACACAATCACGCCTTCTCGTTGCCTAAATGTAACGGTTAATTGCTTCCAACGACGGAACGCAGTGTGAACATTCGAAATTGTTCAGGGCAATGAGATCAAGGAAAGGGCGGGCAGTTGATGACAAGTTTTCACGCAGCTTCCTCCAT
>JAJRRE010000477.1 GCA_024279745.1 Alphaproteobacteria bacterium | reverse complement strand
GGCTTAACGATCGCGGTAACTAATTTCATTATCAGCCTCCCTTATCATCCAAAATTCTGCGCGCGCAGGCCCCCATCGGACCTGGACGACGAGCGCAATTTCTGCTCATCACCCAACGCGCGTCGTTAAGGATTTATCAAGACTTATGCCAAGTCGTGATTTGGGATGTAACCGATTGTTTTAAGGGATATATTTCTGAACAGCGATGACCATGCCCAAAATAGGGGCACTGTTTTATGCCTTGTATTTAGGCAATAATTGCCGGCTGCACATCATTTGACCATGAATTGGGTCGAGCGTTTGCGCATCAGCCCTTCCTGCGCGGTCGACGCCACCAGCACCCCGTCGCGGGTGAAGATCTTGCCCCGGCAAAACCCGCGCGCCCCATGCGCCGATGGGCTGTCCTGGGAATACAGCAGCCACTCGTCGGCGCGGAACGGGCGATGGAACCACAAGGCGTGATCAAGGCTGGCCAGTTGTATGTCCTTGTCAAACAGCAATTTGCCATGCGCAATCAATGCCGTATCGAGCAATGTGAAATCCGACGCATAAGCCAGCACGCATTGGTGTAGCGCCAGATCATCCGGCAGCTCACCAGTTGCACGCATCCAGACATGCTGCACGGGCGTTTGTTTTTCGCGCACAATATAGCGCGACATATCGACAGGGCGCATTTCAATCGGCCGCTCACGCTCCCAGTAGGCGCGCATATTGTCGGGCATTTGATCGATGAAACTCTCTTTCAGCTCCTTCTCGGAGGGCAGATTCTCCGGCGGCGGCACGTCGGGCATTGTCGCCTGGTGATCATAGCCCTCTTCTTCGCGGTGGAACGAGGCGCTCATGGCGAACATCGCTTTGCCGTGCTGGATGGCGGTAACGCGGCGGGTGGAAAAGCTTTTGCCATCGCGCAGCCGGTCCACCTGATAGATAATCGGCGCTTTGGGATCGCCCGGCAGCATGAAATAACCGTGCAGCGAATGGGTTTGATGGGGCGCATCACTCCCTGCATCGCCGCGCCCTTCAATGGTCCTGACCGCCGCCACCAGCGCCTGGCCAAGCACTTGCCCGCCGTAGACCCGCTGCCAGCCGACGCGCGGTGACCGTCCACGGAACAAGTCGCGCTCCAATGGCTCCAGATCGAGCGTCACTAGCAGTCCGTCGAGCGCAGCGCTGCTGGTGTTCAATTTGGGAGCGGATTTAGCGCCGGACTTTGCCTTAGGTTTTGACTTTGGCTTTGGCTGGGCTTTAGGCTTGATCTTGCTGTTCTTCTTATTGCTCATTTGATTGGTCTGTCTTCCCAAGACTATAATTACATTACAATCCAGAACGCGCCGCCTCCCATTCCCGATACCTTATGCGGCCCGCTGTCGAGGTGTCGGTTGGCGGCCTGCTATCCGCCGGGGCAATATGTACTGACGACGCGCAATTGGCTATCTAAAACCCAGATGATATGATGGGGCGCCGCTGCTGGCAGTTTGCCGGGCAAAATGCCAGGTAACGCCGAGCATACCAGGGAATAACTCATGACATCTTCATCATCGCACCACGACCCGTTTGATATCGTCATTGGCGGCGGCGGTGCAGCTGGCCTGACCATGGCGCGCGCATTATCGGTGACATTGGGCGAAGGCGCACGAATAGCGGTCATCGACAAGGCGCCCTTGCCCTCTAATGGAGGCGGCACCATTGCGGCTGGCAATGCGCCGCAAGACCTGGCCCGGCCCGGCGATCCGCGCGCCTTTGCCTTATCATCGAGCAGCAAACGAATGCTCGACATCCTCGGTATCTGGCCGCATCTGGCTGATCAGGCGCAGGCGGTTAGCAATATCGACATCACCGATTCCAGCCTGAATAACGCTATTCGCCCAAAGGTGCTGTCCTATGACAACCACGTCAAGGACGGCGAGCCGGCTTCTTATATTGTTGAGGCGGCACATTTAACCCACGCCTTACAGAACGCCGCCGCCAATGATCCAGCCCTGACGCTGATCGGCAACACCGGCATCGACAGCTTTAAGGCCGATGAAACCGGCGTCACCATTGCGCTATCCAACCGCGACACCCTAAGCGCGGCTTTGCTGATTGCTGCGGACGGGCGCCGCTCAAGCCTGCGCCGCGCGGCTGGTATCAAAACCGTCGACTGGGATCACGGCCAGATCGGCATTGTTACCATTGTCGCCCATGACAAACCTCATCTGGCGCGCGCTGTACAGCATTTTCTGCCCGCCGGGCCTTTCGCCATTTTGCCTCTGCCGGGCAATCGCTCCTGCGTCACCTGGAGCGAGGATGCGGCCAGGGCCCGCGCGATCATGGCGCTCAGTGATGAGGGGTTTTTAGAAGAACTGCGGCAACGCTTCGGCACCCGGCTTGGCGACATTACACTGGACGGCGCTCGTGGCTCCTGGCCGCTAACGACATCGCTTGCGCGCAACTACTTTGCCCGGCGTCTGGTGCTGATCGGCGATGCGGCGCACGGTGTTCACCCAATAGCCGGCCAGGGGCTCAATCTGGCCCTGCGCGATGTGGCGGCACTAACTGAAGTGCTTGCGGACGCTGCGCGCCTCGGCATTGATCTGGGCGGCGGCGAAGCATTGGAGCGCTATGAGCGCTGGCGCCGTTTTGACGCGACATCTGCCGCAGCCGCTTTCACCGGCCTGAATAAGCTCTTCTCCAACGATATGATTTTAGCGCGTACCCTGCGCGATGCGGGGCTTGGGCTGGTTGACCGCTTGCCGGGCCTGAAGCGCCTGTTCGTCGAAGAAGCCGCCGGGCTTACCGGCGACATTCCGCGCCTGCTCAAGGGCGAAATGGTTTGAGCGTGGGTATCATATGCGCGATGTCATCCCGGCATTCATTGCACTGCTGTCTGGCTTAGTTTTGTTTGAACTATCAGTTGTTCAATGTTTAACCGTCTTAATTAAGCGATCGGTTAAACTCGGGACTTGAAAATGGTATACCTAGCCTCGCCCCTTGCTTTCCCTCCCCTTGACGGGGAGGGCTAGGGTGGGGTGACGAGAAAAATGCGAAGCGACAAGTGTATTCCAACGGTCAAAACAAAGACTTAATAGCTAACTACATTTAATTATTCCCCCCCCCACCCCGCGGAGGGGGAGGGACTTTTCCCCGCAATACAATCTAATCTGCAGCGCGTCGCGCACCCAAAGCCGCACCCAGCAGCCAGGTCTCGACCGGGCCCATGCCCTTAATCTCAACGGCGCCGCGCGCCTCAAATTCGAAACTCTCCGCAATAGCATCTTTCACCTCGCGCGAAATCTGAATGCGCCCGGGTACACTTGATGATTCCAGCCGCGCTGCCAGATTAACCGTATCGCCCCACACATCATATGTCAGCCGCTGCGCGCCAATCACACCGGCCATCAACGGGCCGCTGGCAATACCGATGCGCATAATCAACTCAATGCCATGTTTGGCAGCGGTGTCATCGGCGGCGCGCATCATGTCATGGGCCATATGCGCCATTCGGCAGCAATGATCATCGACCGGCTCAGGCACACCGGACGCCGCCATATAAGCGTCCCCGATGGTCTTGATTTTCTCGACGCCGTTACGCGCGGCCAGCTCGTCGAATGCTTTCATCAGATCATTAAGCAGCGCAACGGTTTTAGCAGGACCAAGCGCTTTTGATGTCGGCACAAAGCCTTTAAGATCGGAGAATAATACGGTCGCGCTATCAACACTGTCGGAAATGGTTTCGCCGGGGTTTTCCTTGAGCCGGTCAACCACCGAATGCGGCAGAATGTTACGCAAAAGCTGGTCGGTTTCCGCCTTGGCCCGCTCAGCCAAAGAGAAGGCGTAATAGACCGTTGCCGACACAATACCGAATGTTGCGATTGCTGCATTGACATAAATCTTATCGAGCTGATCGGCGCTGACCTTCACGAGGTCCAGATCACCCGGGAACATAAACCAAGATGTAATGTGCAGCGCCAGCGCCGATAGCACCAGAAAGATGATCAGCTTCATCCGCTCCAGCCCAAGGATCACGAACGGCGCGGCGGCCAGCCCGACATATTGGATATGCACGCCAGATGAGCGGCCCAGATAGGCCATGATCACAAACAGCGAGATCAACTCGGCTGTAGCTATTGTTAGTCCGCCAGCAATATCGCTATAGCGGTGCAGGAAGGGAACGGACAGCGCCACAACAATCAAAAACAGATTGATCCAGATTACCGGTTTCCAAAAATCATAATTCACCTGAAAATGTTCAACGACATAGAGCGCGGTAAAAAACGCGATCAGATAACAAACGACATTGAGAATTTTCAGGCGCCGCGCGATATCGTCGTTATAACCTTGCGTGCCGTAATCGCGGCAGGTAGCGGCGGCTCGGCCAATGGCTTTGAGGACGCCGCTCGATAGTATCGCCTCGACCTTCTGTTCCCACATCTGCAAGCGGCTCCGTATTATTTTTGCAATTCAATGTGGCCGCGCAGCACGCCGCCCAAGTTTGGCAAGACGCCACTATTGCGGAAATCCAAGATGCGCTCAAGCGGATAAAAGATTGGCGTAAAGAAGGATTGGTTAACCCCTTGCGCGCGGCCCTATTCATTGGTCGACCCGGCGACACTTTTGGTTCAAAATTTTAACTTCAGGCCGGAATGGGTGGCCATGAACCCCAGATCCATATAAAATTTGGCCGCATCAATGCGCGTCGCCGTCGTTGTCAGCTGCACCATAAAAGCGCCATCACGCTTTGCGCGCGCAATGGCAAACTGAAACAGTTTTTTGCCAAGGCCGGACCCGCGCAAATCAGATGCAATGCGCACGCCTTCGATTTGCGCCCGTGTCCCGCCTTGATAGGTTAGCCCCGGCAACATGGTCAGCTGCAGACAGCCAACAATGCGCCCGCCCTGTTCCGCGACGATGATTTCATTATTGGGATCAGTGCTAATCGCCGTGAAAGCTGCTTCATAAGCCGGGCGCGCTTGCGCTAAAATGCTTTCACGCGTCTGGCCCAGTTCGTCATCGGCGAGCAGCGCAATAATGGCACCAAGATCATCCTTGGTCGCAGTCCGAAACAAAACACCGGCAGACGAAGGATCAGTGCTCATACGTCGCCCTTCCCATTAGTATTGGTATTGACAGTTGATTTTTCGTCGGCGGTTGCTTCGCCGGAAATTTCTTCTGGCAGAATTACGCTCAATCGGCCCGACTTGATGTCAACATCAGGTACGGTGGTTTTATCGAAGGCGATAAGCTGCGTTGACTTTTCGCCGCTGAGGTGCAGCTCCATCAGATCGCCGGCGCCAAAATCGTGCATGGCAACCACTTTGCCGATCAGCGCACCGCTCGCATCCACCGCGTCAAGACCGACGAGGTCGCTATAATACCATTCATCATTTTCGGGCTCAGGCAGCTGGTCGCGCGCCACACATAGCTTGAAGCCTTTTAAAGCTTCAGCGCCATTGCGATCGCTTACGCCATCAACGCGGGCAACCACACCTTTATTGGTCACGCGCACGATTTTCAGGGTCACAGCTTTCGTGCCGTCCTCATTACGCAGCGGTCCATAGGCGACAATGTTTTCCGGCGCATCCGTATAGGTCTTGATAAGCACCTCGCCCTTGATGCCGTGCGCCGCCGAGATATGGCCGAGGGGAATGAGGGAGGATTTGGATTTCATAAATTCATTGCGCCTCTAAAAGCATCAAAGCCGCAATGTCATCGCTTAAAAACTGCTCGATTGCTTTCTTGTTCTCGCGTAAAAGGTTTTCCGTTTGGCTCGTGGTGCAGTTGCCAATTCTCAACCAAATAACCTTTGGCGGCGCTCCATACATGAAACTCAGTTCATGAAAATCACCATCTTTGGAGACAAGAACAAAACCTTCTTTTTGCGCAAAGTCCCAAATCTGCTGATCCGTTGCGGTCTCTAAACCTTTCGAACAAATATGTTGGATTTGAGGATAGATATCCGACAGACGCTGACACAATCTGCGCGAAAGGTTTTGGTCCAGCAAAAGCTTCATGCCCGCAAGGGGCCAGCAAGACGGCGCTCCCGGTCAGCAGCAAAGGCCAAACAGGCCCGTATATCTGTCAACGTAAGTTCGGGAAAATCAGCGACTATTTCTTCTTGCGTCATTCCGCTGGCAAGATAATCCAGCACATCATAAACGGTAATTCGCAAACCTCGAATACAAGGTTTACCGCGACGTTTGCCCGGTTCAATAGTTATGATCTTTTCATAGTCCATAGATCAACTTTATCATTAGACAAACTTTCGCGCAATCTGCTGCCTCTTGCCCTGCTCCCTCCGCATAAAACATGCAGAGGGAGCTGCCACCAAGACCCTTATTACGCAGGAGCGTCTTCTTTAGCGGCCTTGGCAGCTTCAGCGGCTTCGGCAGCTTTGTCTTTTTCAGCCTTTTCACGCTCAAGACGCTTTTTGCCGGGCAGACCTTTCTTCGGATTGTTGCGTTCTTTGCGTTTATAAAGGCCAGCCGCATCGAGGAAGCGCGCGACCCGGTCCGTCGGCTGGGCGCCAACACCAAGCCAATATTTAATGCGCTCTTCATTGAGCTTGACGCGGGCTTCATGATCCTTCGGCACCAGCGGATTATGGGTGCCGACGCGCTCGATAAAGCGGCCGTCGCGCGGGTCTGTCGCATTGGCGACCACGATATAATAATAGGGACGCTTTTTTGCGCCGCCGCGTGCCAGTCTGATTTTTACAGCCATGTTCTTCTAGTCCTTTCAAAGACAATTATTTGAGTGATTGGTTGGTTGATTCGTTAAATTGTGAATTGGTAGCGGCGGCCGCATTTGCGCGCTCGCCGTTGTTGGGTTGCGTGCCCGGCAATACATGCCGATAGCGATAACGGGGCTCGCCGCCAAATGTCGTCAGCTCTTCAATGGCAGCGCCAAGCCGCTCAGCCAAAGCAATTGACGGCGCGTTATCGGGATGAACAAAACTCATGAGCGGCGGCAGCTTCAGTGTTTCATGCGCCCAGACCTTGACCGCCGTTGCCGCCTCCACGGCATAACCCTTGCGATGAAACTTTGGGTAGAGACTCCAGGCCAGTTCCGGCTCATCTAAATCAAACGGATGCCACAGCCCGCAAAAGCCCGCCGCTGCGCCAGATTTCTTTTCCTCAATGACAAAGCAGCCATAACCGCGGATCTGCCAGTCACCGGCGCGCGCGCTCAAAAACTCCCAGGCTTCCCCGCGCGATAACCCGCCGCCGCGATATTTGTTGAGCTCATCGCGTATGAGGAAATCGCTGAGCGGTTCAAAGTCGGCCAATCTCCATTGCCGCAGGTTGAGGCGCTGCGTTTGCAATGTCGGCGACGTTACTGTCGGCATTGTGTTCAGGCTCAT
This sequence comes from Alphaproteobacteria bacterium, assembly GCA_024279745.1. GTDB lineage: Bacteria > Pseudomonadota > Alphaproteobacteria > Rhizobiales > Hyphomicrobiaceae > JAJRRE01. The sequence continues at coordinate 2,480 of JAJRRE010000477.1, read as the reverse complement.
CTAGCACGCCTCCGGGTCGGGCAACGCGGCAACCGATGCGACATGCCGATAGCGAACAAATTTCTGGCGCTCATGGATAAGTTCACCGTCAATCTTCGCACCCAGCCGTTTCGCAACGCTAATAGAAGCGGTGTTATCGGGATGCACATAGCTCATTAGTGGCGGCAATTTGAGCGTCTCATAGGCCCAACCCATCACGCCGCGCGCTGCCTCGGTGGCTAACCCGCGCCCATGGTAATCGGCGAACAGGCTCCACGTTAATTCGGGCTCATCAAGCTCAATCGGGTGACGCAAACCGCAATAGCCGGCGCTCTCACCCGAGGCCTTATCTTCAATTGCGAAACAGCCATAGCCGCGGATCTGCCATTCGCCCAGCCGAGAGGTCATATAATACCAGGTCTCAGCCCGGGTTTGCGTGCCGCCGCGATAAAGGTTCAGTTCTTTAATCGCAAAGAATGCCACTAGCGGCTCAAAGTCGCGCATGGCAAAGGCCCGCAAGCGCAGCCGATCCGTCTCCAGCACTGGCGGCGTGACTACGCCCGGCTGGGATGCTGTGACTACGCCCGGCTGGGATGCTGTGACTACGCCCGGCTGGGATGCTGTGACTACGCCCGGCTGGGATGCTGTGACTACGCCCGGCTGGGATGGCGTGACTACGCCCGACTGGGGTGCTGTAACAACGCCCGGCTGGGATGCTGTGGCAAAGAATGCGCTCATTTCTTTTTCTTCTTCTTGCCGCCGCGCGGACCAGCGCCGCCCAGGCCGGGCAATAACGGACCACCGCCGAGACCCGGCAGGCCGCCGCTAGCACCACCGCCCAAATTCGTTGGCAGATCAGGCAGTCCGCCCCCTATTCCGCCAGGCATCGAGCCGCCGGGCAGACCGCCCTGTTGCAATTGCTCCAACATTTCCGGCGTTGGTTCTGGCAGCGCACCGCCGCCGCCCATGCCGCCCATTCCCATACCGCCGAGCATCTTGCCCATAAGGCCCTGCTTGCCCATCTTCTTCATCATGTCGGCCATCTGCCGGTGCATTTTAATAAGCTTGTTAATCTCTTGTGCGCTCGTGCCGGAACCAGCAGCAATACGGCGCTTGCGCGAGGCGTTGAGCAGCTTGGGATGGCGCCGCTCCTTCGGTGTCATGGAGGATATGATCGCCTGCTGGCGCTTGAATATGCTTTCATCAACGCCGCCTGCCGCATCGATCTGCTTTTTCATTTTGCCGACGCCGGGCATCATACCCATCAGACCGGACATGCCGCCCATCTTCTGCATCTGCTTGAGCTGCTCGGCCAGATCCTCCAGATCGAACACGCCTTTACGCAATTTCGCCGCCATCTTTTCGGCTTTTTGCGCGTCGAACGTCTCGGAGGCTTTTTCAACCAGCGAAACAATATCGCCCATGCCCAGAATGCGGCTGGCCACCCGGTCGGGATGGAAATCTTCAAGCTCGGTCCAGTTCTCGCCCGTCCCCAGCAGCTTGATCGGCTTGCCGGTAACCGCGCGCATGGAAAGCGCAGCGCCGCCGCGCCCATCGCCATCGGTCCGGGTCAACACAATACCGGATATGCCGATCTGATCGTTAAACGATTGCGCCAGCGTCACCGCATCCTGACCGGTCAGACTGTCAGCCACCAGCAATGTTTCATGCGGATTGGCAATGTCGCGAATTTCCGCCGTCTCGCGCATCAGCTCTTCATCGATATGAATGCGCCCCGCCGTATCGAGCATGACCACATCATAGCCGCCCAGCTTGGCTGCCTCAATGGCGCGGGCTGCGATCTGCTGCGGCGTCTGGCCTTCTACAATCGGCAATGTCGCGACGCCCGTCTGTTCGCCCAATACGCGAAGCTGCTCCTGCGCGGCAGGGCGGCGGGTATCCAACGACGCCATCAACACTTTGCGTTTGTCACGGGTTTTCAGCCGATAGGAAATTTTGGCGCAAGTCGTTGTCTTACCCGAGCCTTGCAAACCAACCAGCATGATCGGCACCGGCGCCGGCGCATTGAGATCGATCGGCTCGGCGGCTGTGCCGAGCATGGCGACCATTTCATCATGCACGATTTTGACAACGAGCTGACCCGGCGTCACCGACTTGATCACGTCTTGGCCGACGGCCTTGGCTTTTACCTTGTCGATAAAGCCGCGCACAACATCGAGCGCCACATCGGCTTCCAGCAAGGCGCGGCGCACCTCACGCATGGCCTCATTGACGTCGCTTTCCGACAGCGCGCCACGCCCGGTTAGTTTGTCGAATACGCCTGAGAGGCGTGTCGATAGCGATTCAAACATTATTTAGCTCTCTCCGCTCACGGCGCGTACCAATCGCTTGCGCAAAACACACCCATTTTTCCAACACGTTGTGCACCCATGGGCGCAGCCGCGCTGATGGGTGTTGACCCCCCTGCCTCCCGGGATTTCGCCTTGTATATAAGAACAAAGACGACCCATGTGCAGGGCGGCGGCTCGTGAAAACGGGCC
>JAJRRE010000476.1 GCA_024279745.1 Alphaproteobacteria bacterium | reverse complement strand
CTGTTTGGAGTTGTGCAATCGGCTCGCCCATACCCCGGCTAAACAATCGGCCTGCAACTCCATGCGCACCTGCAGTTTGTTCGACTCGCGCTTGGCCATGCGCTGCTTCATTTGCTGCACCTTGGTGGCGATCCCCAGCAGCTTTTGCACGTGATGGCCGACTTCGTGAGCAATCACATAAGCCTGGGCGAAGTCTCCCGGAGCCTTGAATTTGCGGTTCAGCTCTTCATAGAATGACAGATCAACGTAAATTTTTTCATCCAGCGGGCAATAGAACGGCCCCATTGCCGCCTGGCCAGTACCGCAACCCGTGCGTGTCGCCCGGTCATAAAGAACCAGTGTCGGCTTGCGGTATAATTTCTTGAAACTGCCAAATGCGGTCGTCCATACGTCTTCGGTGTCCTTTAACACCCGCTTGGTAAAGACGCCCCAGTCACGGTTGCCGCTTTGAGTACGCCCTGGCTGCTGACCCTGACGCGCGGCGCCGCCCGAGCGCGGAACTGAAGTGCGCGTTGAGCCAGGTAAACCGGGAACCTGCCGACCTGATGATTGCCGGCCCGAGGCTTGCCGACCGGTGTCAAATTGGGGCATTTGCGGCCCGGCGCCGCCGCCCATCAAGACTTTCAACGGGTTAATGCCCATGAACCACATCACAGCACCAATGATCAGCAATGTCGTGATCGAGAAGCCGCCACCGCGCGCACCGCGTCCCATCGGGATGCGCATGCCGCCGCGCCGTCTACCGCCGCCAAACATGCCACCACCACCGAACATACCGCCGCCGCCGCCCTGGCCGCGCCGGTCTTCGACATTGGAGCTTTCTTGATCGTCATCACCGTAACGCATTCGTTCATCCTTGAAACTATAGTCCGCTCCAGCAGGGCAAATCCTGGCTGCAGAATGTTGGTAATATTTGGGGCGTTCACATAGCACTATGATCTGTTAGCGCTCGCCAAGACCAATCGCACCTTCGCGCTTAACGCCCGAACACCTCGACCATTACTGCCCCAAGGGCGGTGACAAAACAAGTGCTAACCAGCGTCCGGGCCTGGGCATCGCAGCGTGCTCCGGGCCAGATCGGCCGTGTGCTTCACTCGATTAATGGCGAGCGGCGCGGCTGCTAATCACCTTGCAAGACCAGCATTCAGCTTCACTGAATAAGACTATTATTCCAAAATCTAGTAAACCAATCGGCCTGAGCCGCTGGTCGCCGCACTGATCACAGCGAGCGCGCTGCCCTGTTACTGCTTCGCGCGCTATCGCACCCTTACCAATTGCCCGCGCACTCCCGCCCGCAATGAAGTTGGACCGCCGCGCCCAAATAGGCGCGCCGGTCCAGCAATTAGGGCTGATGCTTGAACGGCAAAATTGCCGCTCAATTGATCTCGTGCATTTGGCAAAGCGATCAATTCATATAAACGGGCTCGGGAACATTCGGCTTGATCACCGCAGGAATTCTTGCAATCGGCCGCTCGCGCGTGTGCAGAACCGGTCCGGCCAATTTCTTGATTCTGCGCGTGGACGCCAGGCCTTCTTCATCAATATCGATCAACACGCCGACAGCGCTTCCCTGGCCATAGCGATATGGCAAACCAAGCGGGCGCACACGCCATTCCAGTTCGAGCATTTGCGGCAGCAGGAAGGTATCAATGACGCTGGAGATTTTATGAATATCGTTCTCAAGACAATATTCAAACATTCCAGCCGACAGCACGCCAATTAACCATTTGCGCACATCGCGGCTGGCTCCGGCCGAGGGCGCCACATAGAAGCGCGTCAGCTCCAGAATGTTCTCGCCGCGCGGCACAGCATGTGAGCCAGACAATTGGGGAAACAAGTCTCCGAATATATGTGGCCCGGTAGTTTTGAGCAATCGCAGCCCGGCCAACACATTTGCTTTTTCATCGACTGCCAGTAAATAAGTTGCATCACCCGTGTCATATTGATCTATTTCAAGATCGCCTTTAGGTTGTAGTCCTTTCCATTTCCGCCGTTTCACATAAATGTGGTAGCGTTGCTTGTACATTTGTTGAAAAATGCTTGGATACTGCGATTGATCGGTCCCGCTATAGGCCTCCATCATGATGTCTACTCCCATGTTTTACAGAAAAACAGAGAGTTAATGAAAGCGGTTAACCAACGATGCTGGGCACCCTCCTAGGTTGAGTAACCGTTATGCACGCCGTCAGCATAAACCCTTTCTGTGTAAGGAAACCGGCGTAATTCCATACTCAATCCAATCCAGGAAATAGATTTTATGTTGCATTCTCCGCCCCTTCCAGAGCCTTACTCAACCGCATGGGATTTGTGAAATTCGTTCACTAATGCTTCGTTAAATTGGAATATCAGATCATATGGAAAATCTTAATCTTCAATAATTTGAAAACCATAGCGCCGTAGTGGTTTTTGCTTTGACCCATTCCGGGGACCAGCAAGAACACGCTGCCGGACGATTTAGCCGGCGCGCCGACTCTGGTTTTTGGTACGGTTGGGGTGGGCTCAATTTAAACCACTTGTTAACCAATCATAAACAACATGGGCGGTAATATATCGTTAACTTTAAGCGGGCGATTGACGCTCAACTGCCCCTTAACTCCGCAGCCAAATAATAATTGAAAAGCCGCATCCAATGAGTATGGACCCCTGCGCCGATCCGCGCCGCACCACATCGACGTTAAACGAGGTCAAGAACGATACCGGACGGATCGCTTTTTGCGGGCCTTATGTTTTATCTGCAATAACAGGGCGCTCAATCAGCAAGGTTGAAGACGCGATCCGTATTCTGCGTGACCTGCCAGCAGAGCGCAAACCGGTTATCGTCGGTACTTATGCCGAAGAGGTCGCGAGCGCGCTATGGTCGTTCGGTTATAAAATGGACCTGGTTGAAAGCTTCATGCATCTGGAGCGCAAACAACAGCCCAGCGTCTGGCAATGGATGCAAAAGCCGCGCAATGCCTGGGCGCATTACATATTAGCCATTCAAAAAGGGCGCGAGGGCCACTGGATTTTGATCAAGGGCGTCAAGATGTGCGACACCTACACCGAAGGCAAATGGACCTTTGTCTGCGATGGGCCGCATAAAGGCTGCAAGATCATGGAGATATTCCAGGTCAGACGGGCGATTGTGGTGAGTTAGGCCGACGCCCAGTTGTGCGGCGACTGAATTGAAGAATCGGCGCTGATCGTGTCTATCACGCCCGCTGTCGCTCTAAAACAAACCGAAAAGGCTGCGGACACACATAGCTTCAGGCACAAAAAAGGTCCTGCCGGACCCCAAAACCTACGGAGGGCCACCTCTGCACATCGCAGCCTCACCGAAGTAAGATCGCAACGCGGTAAAGTGACCCGCCATTAATTAAACTACCTTAAATCTAACTTTAAAGCAAGTAAATTCGAATGAGAAGAGTTGCGAGGGCCAGATCTCGGTTAATGACATCGCTTATACTCCGCGCCATTCAACCTCAAGACCAACTATACTGCGGTTTCCAGACGATTGCGACGATGAAGCTTATGGGTTTCTGCCACACTTGCGCCTTAATCTTTGGCGCGCTCGACATAACTTCCATCTTCGGTCATGACTACGACCCGGGTTCCGGCAGATATATGCGGCGGCACCATTGTGCGCAGACCATTGGATAATATTGCCGGCTTATAGGATGACGCCGCGGTCTGGCCTTTTAGCACCGGTTCGGTTTCCATGACCTCATAAGTGGCGCGCTGCGGCAGTACAATGGCGATCGGATTGCCTTCAAACAAAGACAGGGTGCAGCTCATATTCTCCAGTAGATAGACGGCGCTATCGCCGATCACGTCCTTGGTCACAACCACCTGATCAAAGGTTTCCGGGTGCATGAAATTATAGCCGTTATCATCGCCGTAGAGATAATCGTAATTGACCTCTTCCAGATAAGCGCGCTCCACCTGCTCTGTTGTGCGGTAGCGCTCGACCACCTTTACGCCGTCAGCAATCCGGCGCAATTCCAGATGCGTTACCGGCGTGCCTTTGCCTGGATGAATATTGTCCGCCTTCAGCACGACGCAAAGCTTGCCCTTGAGATCAAGAACATTGCCTTTGCGGATCGAGCTTGCGATAACCTTTGCCACTGGCGTTCTCCGAAGTTTTTATTGTGTGTGAATTGCAACGGCCAACCTAAAGCTGCCGGCACATATTGAAAATCTGGATCTGTTACTTGATCTGTTCTTGAATGTGGTCCCGGTAGTGTTCCCAGATTAGGTCCGTGACCAATTTCTTGACTAAGTACTGGGCCGCTTCATAGCGTGGAACCGTCCACCAGCCAAGGCTTGACGTCGCCGCGCCGTAGAAATCCCAAATAATCCACGCAAAACAGGACCCAATGAGCGCTTCCCCGCCGCCGCAAACACCCCTTCAAACGCCCTTCTGGTCGCGCCAGCGTCATCTCGACCGGCGTCCGGCCCTGCTCGCTCGTGGGCGGATCAAATCGGCGTTGCGGCGCTGGTTTGAGACCCAGGGTTTTGTTGAGGTGGAGACCGCCTGTCTGCAGGTGTCGCCGGGCAATGAGACCCATATTCATGGCTTCGCGACGGAGCTGATCGACAATGACGGCGCCGCACATCGCCGCTACCTGCACAGCTCGCCTGAATTTGCCTGCAAAAAACTGCTGGCAGCGGGCGAGGAAAAGCTTTTCACTTTTGCGCCGGTGTTCCGCAATGGCGAGCGCTCAGCGCTGCATCATCCTGAGTTTACCATGCTGGAATGGTACCGGACGCGAGCGCCCTATGAGATCCTGCTCGACGACTGCCAGCAGATTTTAAAGATCGCCGCGACCACAACCGGGCAAAACCAGTTCAGCCATAAAGGTCGGCGCGCCGATGCTCTTGTGGTTCCAGAACGCTTGAGTGTTGCGCAAGCCTTCCAGCGTTTTGCCGCCATCGATCTGCTGGCGAGCTGCAACGGCGGGGGCGCGCCGGACCGCGAGGCCCTGGCTGAAGCCGCGCTGGCAAAGGGCTTTCGGGTCGCCGATGACGATGACTGGTCCGACATTTTCTCGCGCATTCTGGTGCAGGCGGTTGAACCTAATCTTGGCAATGAACGCGCGACCTTGCTAATCGATTATCCCATCCATGAGGCAGCGTTGGCGCGGCCGTCGCCCAATGACCCGCGTGTGGCTGAGCGGTTTGAGCTTTATGCCTGCGGCGTTGAGCTGGCCAATGGCTTTGGCGAATTAACCGATCCAGTGGAACAGCGCCGCCGGTTTGAAGCCGACATGACTGAGCGCCGTCGCCGTTATGGCGCCGCCGCCGCCTATCCCATTGACGACGACTTCATCGCCGCTCTAACCCACATGCCGCCAGCATCGGGCTGTGCGCTTGGGTTTGACCGACTGGTCATGCTGGCTGTCGGCGCGCCAAATATCGACGCCGTAATCTGGACCCCGCTGCCTGAGGCTGTACCGCCGCATAGATGAGACACACGGCATATTCCTTGTCATGATATGCGCTCCCGTGCTCCCGTTGCATCCAGTCTGTTATTAACTGGAAACCTTGTCTCACACCAATAGCCAGCCTTTAACAATATACTAAATCCAAAAAACATTGCAGTTTATCGGTAGGCGGTTAAACTCGCCGTGAGCCATCGCCTGACAACCTGCCGACTTTACCATCGAGCCTCAAAGCCTCAGCCCCTAGCCTTAGCGGACCCTCATGACCCCAGACTATGATCCCAAAGCCTGCCGCACGACATTATTCGGCGCCCTTCTACACGCTGCCAAAACCCATGGTGGCAAGAAGGAAATTCTGGAAGACATCGAGCGCACGCCGATGAGTTACAACCGGCTGATCCTGGCCAGTTTGATCCTGGGAGAAAAGCTCAATCAGACAACCCAACGCGGCGAAGTGGTCGGTGTATTGCTGCCGAGTGTAGCGGGTATGTGCGCGGTGCTGTTCGGGCTCAACGCCTATGGCCGCGTACCGGCTTTGCTGAACTTTACCGCTGGTCCCAAGAATTTAGCGTCAGCGCTGAAGACCGGCATTATCTCAACGGTGATCACATCGAGACGTTTTATTTCGACCGCTAACCTGGAGGACGTCATTGCCGCACTGGAACAGACCGAAGGCGCACCGGGGCAAAAAACCAAAATCATTTATCTGGAAGACGTGCGCAAAACTATTGGCACCGGTGCCAAGATTGCCGGGCTGGTGAAGTCCAAACTGGCCGCTTCGGTTCATGCGCGCCATTGCGCCGGTCCCGATGACCCCGGTGTCGTCTTATTCACATCGGGCACCGAGGGTGCTCCCAAGGGCGTCGTGCTGTCCAATGCCAATCTGACCGCCAACGCTTACCAGATCTTCGCCCACACCACGGGCAAATTCACGACCGATGATATTGTGCTTAATCCGCTGCCGATGTTTCATTCCTTCGGCCTGACGGCGGGCACCTTAATGCCGCTGCTCAACGGTATGAAAGTCGTGCTGTACCCGTCGCCGCTGCATTATAAAGAAGTGCCAAAACTGATCGGCGCAACCAAAGCGACCATTGTCTTTGGCACAGATTCCTTCGCGCAGGGTTATGCACGCTCAGCGTCACAAGGCGATCTGGCAAGCGTACGCTATATGGTTTGCGGCGCTGAAAAGGTCAAAGACCGCACGCGCAAACTGTGGGCGGGCGGCGGTACAATCCTGCTTGAAGGCTATGGCGCCACCGAATGCTCACCGGTTGTCGCCTGCAATACGCCGGACCGTTATAAGGAAGGCACCGTCGGTCCTGTATTACCGGGGATTGAGCTGCGCATTGAGCCGGTGCCGGGGATCGAGGAAGGCGGCCGGCTATTTGTGCGCGGCGCCAATGTCATGTGCGGTTATATGCTCTCTAACGCGCCGGGGAAAATTATCCCGCCGGAGGGCGGCTGGCACGATACCGGCGACATTGTTGTTATTGACGACGACGGCATGATCGCCATTGCGGGCCGGGCCAAACGTTTCGCCAAGATCGGCGGCGAGATGGTCTCCCTGGCAGCGGTTGAAAACATGGTCGCCGAGCTATGGCCCGACGCCTCCCATGTGGTGGTCTCCATTCCCGATGAACGCAAGGGCGAACAACTGGTGCTCGTCACCGACCACACCGGCGCCGATCGCAGCGCTTTGCAAGCCGCCGCAAAGGCCGCCGGCTATCCCGAACTGTGGACCCCGCGCAAGATTATGCCGACCGACGAGATCCCGCTTCTGGGCACCGGCAAGGTCGATTTCCAGGCGGCAACAGCATTGGCGCAGGCCGGCGTTTAGGTTTGTTTCACGCGGCGCGGTTTAATTGCCTCGCGGGCCGGCATCTTTTACCTCACGCGCGAAGTGGCGCAGGTAGCGCTTGCGCGTCGTTGACACGACCGGGGCGGCGCATAAGCGCCGGATCGCTATCGCTCTCGGTCGGACGAGCCGACGCAGCGGGCGCGAATGGTGAGAGCCGGGCTGAAGCCGAGAAGTCCGTGCTGTGAGGGTTCCGTGGTCTTTGCTGTTCTCTTTCTCTCACGGGGCGCAGGTCTATTTGCCTCGCGGGCCGTATCGGACGCGAAAAGGCGTCCGGGCCCTCCGGCGGGGCGCGACACGGGTCGCGGGGCTGCGCTTGCAGCCCGGTCGCATTCGCGACGCACCCTGCCCAAATGGTGAGAGCCGGGCTGGAGCCGATGGCTCTCGGCTGTGAGGGTTCCGTGGTCTTTGCTGTCCTGCACCCCGGCGAACAATGTTCGCCCGGGCCTTAGGCCCGCCCTAGCGGAGGCGCAGGCGTTACCTTCAACGCCGGTACGCGCTGTGAGCCAAGAGTGAACGCCCGTGAGCGAAATTAAAAAAACTTTCACCACCCACTCCCCTGCCAGCATCACACCCGCTGCAATCCTTTAAAACTGCCCGTGCAACGGCGGCTCTGGTTCACCATTTCCGTTATTGTTGCCATTGCCCGTGCCGCCGGCTGGCCCCGTGCTTGGTGCGGCCGCTGGCTTGCTGCGTCTGTCAGTCATGAATTGCTCAAACTCGGCCTTGTCCTTGGCCATACGCAGCCGCTCCAGATAGTCGCCAAATTCCTTTTGCTCTTCTTCCAGGCGCTTGAGCATTTCTTCGCGGTACTCATCAAAAGCGTGATTGCCACTTGAGCGCACCCGGCCCTGTCCGCTGCCATGTCGGCCACTATAGCCGCTCCAAGACCCGCGATCCCAGCGCCCGGCAAAACGGCTCATATCCCCGGCCCAACCTAATCCTCGTCCTTTGCATCCCATGCGTCCGCTCCATATCAAATATGCCAATAATCCCAATCCAACAGGCCAGAAGATGATAAATCCCAGCACCATCAGGCCAATCCAGGCCGGTTTGCCCAGATCATCAAGTTTCGCCACTAGTTCCATCTTATCCCTTTCCATCAAAATCAGATGTAAATGTTTATTACATTCACATATGTGAGCGCCGCAATGCTATTCGTCAAGGGGAGCCGCTGATAATTTTTGTGATGGGGAATTTGTCCAGACTTTGCCGCTCACGTCAGCCCAGGTCTGTTCGGAGTGGAGCGCAGGGGAGCAATTATTGCGGCCGCGCCGCGCCTCGCCTCGCAACCCCGTAAGTCTGCGTCAAATTTCGTGACTAGTCTCCAGCAGAACCGTCCATATAAATGCCCAGGCCGCGCAAATAGACCAATACGCCCGCCTCCAGCAGATCCTCAGGCGGCATGGGCAGTTTGCGCCGGGCCTCATCGCCGCGCGCGAAAAGTGACGCTATGCCGTGTGCAAGCGACCAAATATGAAAATTCATCATACCAACCGGCGGGCGCTTGTCGGCCGGCAGAACCGCAACCACAGCCTCGGTGGCCGTCCGCAAAACACCAAAAGCACGCTCACCGGCTGTTTCCAACTCACTATCGGCGTTTGGCGGCAGGCCGGATTCAAACATTGCCACATAAAACGCCGGCTCCTCACGGGCAAAAGCCAGATAAGCCGCGCCCACTCGTTTATAGGCACTAACCGGTTCGGGACGCCCCTCATTCCATGCTGCTTGTAGCTGGTCGGCGAAAACCTCAAAACCACGCGCCGCAATCCCGGCCATCAACGCATCGCGGTCGCGGAAATGTCGGTAAGGCGCGGCAGGTGATACACCAGCGGCACGAGCGGCTTCGGCAATAGTGAACCCGGCGGGGCCCTTGCGCGCAATCAGATCCAGCGCAGCAGCAACCAGGGCTTCTTTCAGATTGCCATGGTGATAGCTGCGCCGGGATTTGCCCTTGTCGCGGCGCCCGGCCCCATCTCGATCTTTGTCATGCCAACTCATGTGTTGAGCTTTAACATGCTTTGTCGGCTTCCGGGCAGCGACATCTGTG
>JAJRRE010000475.1 GCA_024279745.1 Alphaproteobacteria bacterium | reverse complement strand
TCTAATGGAGATATAACTCCCAGGCAATATGCGGTTCTTGTAACGGTGGCCCAGAATGAAGGTCTGAGCCAGACCGGCCTTGTTGAACTCACCGGGATAGATCGCTCAACCTTGGCCGATGTCGTACGCCGGATGCTCAAGAAGGGTCTACTGCAACGCCGCCGCACAAAAGAAGATGCGCGCGCTTATGCAGTAAAACTGACCGACGATGGCCGTAAAGTTCTTGACGAATCTAAAGTGCAAGCAAACCGTGTCGATAACCGTATTCTTGATGCTTTGCCACCCAAGCATCGTGAGCAGTTCTTGCTTGATTTGACGGCTATTGTAGATGCGCTTGGCAATGTTCCTGTCGCCGAGGGACAAGAGTGATCCGATTGTGAGCTTCGTTCGTGCTCAAAGGGCCCTCGCAAAGGGGGGCGTGTTAGAAGAGTTTTTGCAAGCTCATTGATCGCTCGCGTTCAATAAATTGGGTCGGTGCGGGAAACTTTCGCACCGGCCTTTTGCGTTTGCCATCTTGGACGGCATATCGTGCATAACAGATTATTATAAGCTTGAACTGCTTGCGGGTTAATCAAGCAGATTGCGATTGATCATGGTTTCGGCAATCTGCACTGTGTTCAGCGCCGCTCCCTTGCGCAGATTGTCGGACACAATCCACATGCTCAGACCGTTTTCGATCGTCGCATCTTCGCGGATGCGCGAGACAAAAGTCGCATCATCTCCCGCACATTCAACCTGGGTGACATAGCCGCCGTCTTCGCGTTTATCGACGACCAGTACGCCCGGTGCAGCGCGGAGCAAGTCGCGTGCTTCGTCGGCTGTGATAGGGCGCTCAAATTCCACATTAACCGCTTCGGCATGACAGATGAATACCGGCACACGCACGCAAGTCGCATGAACCTTGATTGAAGGGTCGAGTATCTTTTTGGTCTCGGCGACCATTTTCCATTCTTCCTTGGTGGCGCCGTCTTCCATGAAATCGTCGATCTGGGGAATGCAGTTAAAGGCGATCTGCTTTGGGAATTTTAGCGGTGTTGCGGTGTCATTGACGAACATACCCTTGGTTTGAATAAACAGCTCGTCAATGGCCTCTTTGCCGGCGCCCGAAACAGACTGGTAAGTAGCAACAACTATTCGCTTAATCTTGGCGGCATCATGCAAAGGCTTTAAAGCCACCAACATTTGCGCGGTCGAACAATTGGGATTTGCGATGATATATTTTTGTTTATAGCCCGCTATGGCGTCGGCGTTAACTTCCGGCACGATTAGCGGCACATCTATATCATAGCGCCAGGCGGATGAATTATCGATGACGACACAGCCGGTTTTGGCAATTTTGGGTGACCATTCCTTGGAAACAGATCCACCCGCCGACATCAATGCAAAGTCACAAGTTGAAAAATCAAACTGCGCCAGATCCTGGCATTTTATGGTGCGATCACCGAAAGACACATCCACGCCCAGCGAGCGGCGGGACGCAATCGCATGAATTTCGTCAACCGGGAACTTGCGCTCGTGAAGAATATTGAGCATTTCGCGGCCGACATTTCCCGTTGCGCCGACGACGGCGACATTGTAGCCCATTATACTGGTCTTTCCTGTAAGGCCCCGCTTTGTGGGGCTTAAGTGTAGGTTTCAGATCCCACTATAAGTCAGGTGCGGGAGTTGTGAGGTCGATGATATTTGTAAGAATTTTAGCGTCTGACCTTCCCATTGGAGGCCCTGTTGAATTGATTTGCTGCTCAATTATCATGGCGCGGCAAGATCGTGCAATGAAATTTATAAATGAACCCTATAACGCCGCCCTATTTATCGCCGCAGCTGAAGACCCTGATATGGTAAGGCGGCGCCAGAATTTGCAACTGGGGGAGAGGGGCGTGCGCGGGGGCGGGGCGTCAGGTCTTACGCACAGCGCTGTAATTTCGCCCCGTTGAGCGATTAAGGCAAGACACCCCCTTATCGCGAAAATGGATAACACCTCATGCGGCAGGTCATGCTTCACTATTTTGTAGTCTCTATATCGCCTGGTATCGCGTTTGAGCGTGGGCGCGGGTGTGGTCTTGACCTTGGCTGCAGCCTAAGCCGCGCTGGTGTGGTGACTGCTTTGATATTGTTGATCCTTATTGGCCCGGCTGTTGCAGCGCGTTCGCCCGGCGGCGGTGCAAATCCGGTTGAGTACGGCCCCATGAGCGAAACGCAAATTCGCGCGGAATTGATCGGGCCGCCAATGCGCGGCAGCTATGCCGACGGCCAGCCCTGGGACGAAACCTATTTTCCGGGAGGGCGCATAAGCTATAAAGACAGTACAAATAATTGGCAGGGTAAGTGGTCGTTTCGCGGCCGCGGATTTTGCACATTTTATAATGATGGTACCAATGGCGGCTGTTGGCAAATCCTGAAGACGTCGGAAAATTGCTATGAGTTTTATGCAATGAGCCGCGCCGGCGTGCCACTGGCTACAGTGCCGGGGCGAAGGCGGGTCTGGGTGGCGCGTGGTTGGCGGGCATCGCGCGGATCAACTTGCGATCCCGAAGTCGGCGTATAGTAAGGACCATTCAAGCAGCCGGACGGCCAGCCGGCCAGCCGTCAATTAACCATCCGGCGGGTCGTCAATCGGTAATGCGGTGGGCCCTCAATCGACAATGCGGCCGAACATCCAGCAGGCGACTTTCACCACACCGCCCACTGCGATCACACCCTCAATCACATCCGGGTCGGCAATAACATCGAATTGGGCGGCAAAGCTGTCGACCAGCAACCAGTGAAACTCGCGGCCGGTTTCTTCATTGCGTAATTTGTGATGGGCGGTGACGACGCCGGTCAGCAGAGCGGTTGGCGATGCGTCCCCGCGGGTCAGATCCTGTGCCGCCACTGACTGAGCCGACTGAGCCGGTTTGCGCTGCGCGGCGCCATTTTCTTTACCCGTAACGCTGGTTTGGTCTGCGGCGCTGCCATCGTCTTTTTGGACCTGTTCTTCGTCAGCCTGATCATCATTGGCGCCGCCGTTATTGTCATGGGGGGCAAACAAGCCAATCGGGATGAAGCTTTTTGCACTGAGCGCCAGAGAATTGGCCTTGTCGGTTTCAAAATCTTCCTTTGAGCCATAAGCCGTCAGCTCGCGCGCAAATGCAGACAACCGCACCTTGGCTTTGAACGGCATTTTGCGATTGGCAAAAAGAGCAAAATCGACCGCGTCGTAAACCAGCGGATACATACCTTCGGTGCTCTCGTCGCTATCTGTGCCATTGCCCGGCTCACCAGCTCCTTCGACTTTGATCCAGGCGTGATAGCAGCCTTCAAAATCATTGTCGTCGCTGCGGTGAATGGCCTGGGTGATTTTAACGTCGACCTTGCTTTTGCCTTCAAAGAAAGGCGTCAGACCATGAATGGAGCGCTCGTCGTCATTGTCGTCGTCGTCCTGGGTGATGTGAAACCAAAGTTGAGCGCCGCTGGGTTCACGCCAAATGGCATATTGGCCCGCATCACATTGCGCGTGCAGATCCAGCGCGCCGGCCAGTTCAATCATTTTGGCGGCAAATTCGTCATTGCCAGGAAATACGAATCCGATGGTAGACAGATTGTTGGCCATAACAGATCCTGGATGTTTGAGACACGAAATCTGGGCGGCGCGCAGTGTTGCCGTAGTGCACACTAGCATAGCCCGGCCCGTTACAAACGCAAAACCGCACAAACGCAAAACCGCCGCCGGGCCTGTCTTATTGCCCGGCGGCGGTTTTTTAAATGCGGGGTTGAGCTTTCGAACAATTCCCCCGAATATCAGCGAAACGACTACCGCCTTAGGGCGGTTCTATTTGGCGGCTTCTGCAACAATGCCGTCGAGCAAAGCCTCAATCTTCTTGGCAATGCGCTTTGATGTTCTTGTTGGGCCAACAGCCGGCAGACGATAGCCAACGGTGATTTTGCCCGGCGCATAGCCCATCTCATAGACAAAGACGACATAAGGGCAATTGGCGATGTTGCGCGGATCGGCGCTGATTGCCTCATGGGTCAGCTTGGCGGCGCAGAACTGCAAATATTGCGCATTCTTATAGGGAGACTTTATGCCATCGGCGGTAACAGAGCCCGCGGCTTTACTGGTGCGCAATAGCATGGTGTTGAAATGACCGACATAATCGACGACGAAACCGCGATTGATAATGGCGTCTTTCAGATCATCGCGCACGTCCGCAAACGCGGCCTGTTTGGTCACTGTCTTATAGCCGTGTTTTGGATTGGCCTGCGCCGCGCCCGACAAAAGAACGGCGAATAGACCTAATATTGTGAGATGAATAAGCTTCGTTGTTATCAGTTTCATTGTTATCAGTTTCATGGCGACGGCGTCCTTATGGTAAAAATTAAATGCTGTTATTGCGTGCAAGTATGACGGAGCGCCGCCGATTTTGCCTTGATGGAGGTCAAGCCTGTGACACCAGTGCACGCGGCCGAAAAGCGCATCTGTCGAGGAGGAAGCCAGCGCAACGATGGAGCACCGCAACAACCGCAAGTGGATCAAACCGCCAAACAAAAAAAGGGCCCGCCAGGGCAATGATTTGCTTCGGCGGGCCCCCTTAAGGGCAGTTCGTTAGGGCATTATAATTGCGACGCCGCAATTATGTCGCGCGCTTGGCACCGATAGATCCCAGGATTTTTATGACAATCCCGGCCAGCAACATAGCGCCGCCAATCATCCAGAATGGATAAAGGAAAAACTCAAACTTCGTTGGATCGCCAAAATTAATCGACGGTGCCATTTCAAGCCACATGCCTGCGGCCTGGCAGCCCAGAAAAAAGATGCCAAGCGCAATCAGAGCAATTGACGACAGGCGGACCAGGCCGCCGCCCGAACCTGATACTAAAGCGATTATCCCGGTCAGAATTCCCAACGCGATGAGCCCCGCGCCAATATACACAAGCGGTACCATAGCGGGCATCGCCAAAATCATCATATCCGTCATCATCTGTTTCATAGCTTTATTACCTTCTGTTCCATTGCTGCCGGATTATTGACATCACGACGCCGACCCCCCACTCAAGTAGTTTATTAACAATCCGGGCGAATTGCGTTTTGACATTGGGTCTGCCGATCCTGCCAGTCTAGATGTGAAATCGGCGTGAGGTCAATTGGCGAGGAGACGTGCTCCGCCCAATTCAGGCTGTGATCAGATCCCGCTTGAGAATTTCGGCAGATAATCCTTGCCCGATGAGGACAGGAAATCCCACAAGGACTGGGCGGCGGGCAATAACCGTTTGTCGCTACGCTTCACCACATACCATTTGCGCACCACCGGCATTCCCGTCACATTAAGCGCGATCAGACGGCCGTCAGCCAGTTCCGCCGCCACCGTATGGGCTGAGATCATGGCAATGCCGAGCCCGGCAATTACCGCCTGTTTGATGGTCTCGTTACTGCCGATCTGCAAGCCCAGATTTGGCGTCATGCCCTGCTGGGCAAACAGCCTTTGCATCAGCAGCCTGGTGCCGGACCCCTCCTCGCGCAGCAAAAACGTCTCGCCCGCCAGCTGAATGACGGAGATCTTTTTCTTGGCCGCCTTATGGTGGTCCGGCGGCGCAATAATGATATGCGGGTGATCGCCGATGACGTTGGCGTCGACGCGGTATTCACCGGCGGGCGGGCGGCCCATGATCGCCAGATCCAGGTCGTAATTCTCCAGCGCGGCGATCATTTCCTGGCGATTGCCGATCGTTAGCCGCATGTCCACTTTGCGATGGGCTTTTTGGTAGTGCGCCAGCGCTTTTGGGGCAAAATATTTGGCGGTCCCGATAACGCCGACCGCCACCCGGCCGCGCTCAATGCCGCTTAAAGCCTCAAGCGCATTGCCGCATTCGGCGAGGGTTTCTTCGATCCGATTGGCGGATTCCAGCAAAAGCCGCCCCGCGTCGGTCGGACGCAGTTTCTTGTTGATCCGCTGCACAAGCGGCAGACCGACACTTTGTTCGAATAGCTTCATTTGGAGTGTAATTGCCGGAGGTGTTACGCTAAGTATCTGAGCTGCACCGGAAATTGACCCACGTGCCACCACCGCTTTAAGCACTCTGAGCTGTTTCAAAGAGATCGCGCGCAGGTTCGAATTAAGTTTTTCTTTCATGTAGGCTAAGTTAATTCAAATTTACATTCGTTACTAGCCTGGTCCATAACGCGCTTCAAAAGCTGCAGGATAAAAGCGGGCGGGTTTTACTGGATCAGTACAGAACTGGCGCAGAGCCGACATAGAACCAGCACAGCACAAAACTGGACAGTACAAAACCAGTACAAACCAGCACAGGCAATGTCTGCGCATTAGGCGCGAGGATCAGGAGGGTACCATGGCTCAATTTAAAGACCTTGAGAGCTATCTGGAAGCGTGGAGCGCAGGCAATGAGGCGCACCAAAACATCTCTCAAACCCTGCTTATTCTAGCCCAGTCCGGGCGCGATATCGCCAAGATTATCGCGCGCGGGCCGCTTGAAGGGGCAATGGGGCAGGTTGTTGGCGACAATGCCGACGGCGATGCGCAAAAGGCGCTGGATATTCGCGCCAACGACATGATTATTGACGCGCTGAAGCCCAACGGGATTGTTGCGATTGTCGGGTCAGAAGAGCTCGACGATCCGATCCGGCTGAACGATACAGGTTCGCTTTGCGTTGCTACCGACCCGCTCGACGGCTCATCCAATATCGATGTTAACGTCTCTATTGGTACGATTTTCTCGATCCTGCCAGTCTTGCAATCTGGTAATGCGCTGGACACATTGTTGCAGCCCGGCACGGCGCAACTGGCGTCGGGTTACATTATCTATGGACCGCAAACGGCCATGGTCTTCACGGTTGGTGAAGGAACCCAGGTGTTTACGCTCGATCCTGATA
>JAJRRE010000038.1 GCA_024279745.1 Alphaproteobacteria bacterium | reverse complement strand
TGCCGTAACTCTTGGTGACGTTTTTTATGCCAACTGATGCCAACGCTACTTCTCCGTCTCTGTCAGGCCCTTCACAAAGAGCTTTTGCATGGTCATGACCACAAGCACCGGCGGCACCATGGCAAGCAGGGTCGTCATCATGATGAGATGCCATTCGGGCGCCTCTTCAGCCGCTTCCAGCATTTGTTTGATGCCCATAACAATGGTGTACATGCTTTTGTCGGTGGTGATCATCAGCGGCCATAAATACTGGTTCCAGCCGTAAATAAACAAAATCACGAACAGGGCCGCGATGTTGTTGCGCGACATTGGCAGCAAGATATCCTTGAAGAAGCGCATTGGCCCGGCGCCGTCGATGCGCGCGGCTTCCAATAGCTCATCGGGCACTGTCAGGAACACCTGGCGAAACATGAAAGTGGCGGTAGCCGAGGCGATCAGCGGAATGGTCAACCCCAGATAAGTGTTGAGAATGCCGATATTGGCGACGACCTCAAAGGTCGGCAAAATGCGCACTTCCACCGGCAGCATCAGCGTCAGAAAAATCATCCAGAAAAACGCCATGCGGAAGGGAAAGCGGAAATAGACGATGGCAAAGGCCGATAGGATTGAAATCGTGATTTTCCCGAACGCAATGGCCAGCGCCATGATCAGCGAGTTCATCAACATCAGACCGACGGATTGTTCGCGTGCATTGCCGACGCCAACCGAGATCGCCGATTTCAGATTAACCAAAAACTGATCGCCAGGCCACAGCGGCAGCGGCACCTGTGTAATGCGGACCTGGTCATGACTGGCCGCCACAAATGTAACCCAGATCGGAAAGGCCACCAGCAACACGCCGATGATCAATGTGGTGTGAGCAAGGAATGTCACCCAGGGCCGGTTTTCAACCATGAGCGGCGCCTCCGATGGCTATGGCGCAGCGGCGGCGTTTTGGGAGTGAGCCATTGTTCGCGCATTGGAGCATCAATAGGACACCTTCTTTTCGATATAGCGAAACTGGATCACGGTCAGCCCGATTACCAGGGCCATCAAGATCACCGACTGAGCCGCCGAGCCGCCAAGATCAAGCCCGACAAAACCGTCGTTAAAGACCTTATAAACAAGGATTTCTGTGTCCTTGGCCGGCCCGCCCTTGGTCACCGCGTGGATAATGCCGAAGGTTTCAAAAAAGGCATAAACGATATTGACCACCAGCAAGAAGAATGTCGTTGGCGACAACAGCGGGAAAATAATCGACCAGAACCGGCGTCCTGGACCGGCGCCGTCAATGGCCGCCGCTTCGATTAATGACTTTGGAATGGCGTGCATCCCGGCCAGGAAAAACAAAAAATTATAGCTGATCTGTTTCCACGACGCGGCAACGACAACCAGCCCCATGGCTTCATTGCCATTGACGCGAAAATTCCAGTCATACCCCAGACCATGCAGGAAATAAGCGCCGATGCCGAGCGTCGGGTCCATCATGAACATCCACAATGCGCCCGCCACAACCGGCGCCACCGCATAGGGCCAGATCAGCAGCGTTTGATAAGCGGTCAGCCCGCGCACGACCCGGTTGGCCATCGCTGCCAGTAACAGGGCCAGCGTGATGGAGAGAAAGGCGACCAGAAATGAGAACACAAAAGTGCGCTGAAAGGCAGCAAAATAAGACGGGTCGCCAAGTAATTCTTCGAAGTTTTCAAACATCACGAATTTGACGCTCAGCCCAAACGGGTCCTGCACCAGTAGCGATTGATACAGCGCCTGCCCCGCCGGCCATATAAAGAAAACCAGCGTCACCAGGATCTGCGGCGTAACCAGAAGATAAGGCAGGATCGACGGCCCAAAATGTACGCGTTTTAACATTTATACGGCAGTTCCTTCCTGGTAAATAATTTCGCTTAGTTTCCTGCCCGGGCTCACTGCTACCCGGCTTATTATTTCAAGCTGCTGCCTTGCGCCCTGGTTTGATTGAGATAGCCCGTGCCCGATGAAAGACGGACGCTGATTGCAAAACACTGGATGTCGTCGTGGGGCTTGTTCCCGCGATCCCGGTTGTCTCAACACTAATGCCGGAGCTGTACTGAAAATGAGCAAAAATTAACCTATCCACCAATTCAAACCGGGATACCGGTGACGAGCACACTACTGTCCGGTTTAAATCAAACCGCTGCGCAAAGCCCCTCCCCCACTGCGGGGAGGGGTTGGGGTGGGGGGATTAAAAATTTCTGTATCATTACGAAGACCTTGTTTTGCATTAAGGAATGCACTTTGTGCATCTACCCTTGCCCCGACACCCCACCCTGGCCCTCCCCGTCAAGGGGAGGGAAAGCAAGGAGCTAAGTTCAGTATTTCATTTTCAAGTCCCGATCTTGGTTCATAGCTCGATGAAGTCGTAGATCATTAAACAACTGATACACCGAACAAAATTTAACCGGACAGCAGTGTGACGAGCACCGGTATGACAGTTTTCTCGTTTTAGACCTTTGCATGTGATCGGTTTGACCGGGACAACTTATCCCCTCACCCCGTGAAGAACGGGGAGAGGGGATAAGTGAGCCGCTATTTATTGGCTTTTTCGAATTTGCGCAGCAGCTTGTTACCGCGCGCCACGGCGCTATCGAGCGCGTCCGAAGCGTTCTTCGAGCCCTTCCAGATATTCTCCATCTCTTCATTGATGATGTCGCGAATCTGGACGAAATTGCCAAAGCGCAGGCCTCTTGAATTGGCCGTTGGCTTGTTCAGGCTGAGCTGCTTGATCGCCGTATCCGTGCCCGGATTTGACTTGTAGAAACCCTGCTTTTTCGACAGCTCATAAGCCGCTTTGGTGATCGGCACATAACCGGTTTGCTGATGCCACCAGGCCTGCACTTTGGCCGACGACAGATAGGTCATGAACTTCGCCACGCCTTTATAATCGCCCTTGTCATGCCCCTTCAGCACCCACAACGTCGCGCCGCCAATGATCGAGTTCTGCGGTGCTTTGGTGACGTCTGGATAAAACGGCAGCATGGCCTGGCCGAACTTGAATTTGGCCTGCTTTTTAATGCCGCCATAATAAGCCGACGAGTTCATCCACATCGCACATTCGCCGGTGGTGTATTTGGGCAGACTGTCGCCGCGCCGTCCGGCATAGACAAACGCCTTGCTCTTGCTCCAGCTGGAAATATCGCTCAGGACTTTTTTCACGGCCTTATTGTTAAAGGTCAGCTTTGTATCCAAACCGGCGAAACCGTTTTCCTTGGTGCCAATCGGCAGATTATGCCAGGTCGAGAAATTCTCAATCATGACCCAGGACTGCCAGCCAAAGGAAAAGCCGCATTTTGCGCCCGACGCCAATAACTTATCGGACGCTATTTTCATTTCCGGCCAGGTTTTCGGCGGCTCTTTAATACCCGCTTTGGCAAACGCGTCCTTATTATACCACAAGACCGGCGTCGAGCTGTTAAATGGCATCGACAACAATTTGCCGTCCGGGGTCTGGTAATAGCTGATCACGGCGGGCAGATAATCGTCTGTGTTAAACGGCTCGCCCGCGTCTTTCATAACGTCGCCAACTGGATACACCGCGCCCTTGGCAGCCATCATTGTCGCGGTCCCGACTTCGAACACCTGCACAATATGCGGCTGCTTGCGCGCCCGGAACGCGGCAACGGCCGCCGTCATGGTCTCGGTATAATTGCCCTTATAAACCGGCACCACCTGATAGTCTTTTTGCGTGGCGTTAAAATCATTGGCAATCTTATTAACGCGTTCGCCATTAACGCCGCCCATGGCGTGCCACCACTGGATTTTGGTCTGAGCCGCAGCGCTTGTCGCCATGGCTGACAGTCCCAGCGCGACCAGAGCGCCTGCTGTCACTGTTTGCAGTGTTGAATTCTTTTTTTCCACGAAGTTTCCTCCTCATTACGCTTCTGTTGACCAGAAGCTTCATTGTGTCATAGCGCGCCGGTTTCCCAGCAAAACGGTGCTGGGGGGCGTCTTATCCGTTGAACAAAATCGTCAAAAACATGCCTCCTCTTGTTAGCTCTAACCTTCACCACCTGGCTATACTCAAACAGTCAGTTCAGCTTGCCGGCATTGCGCTTTCCACCAGCTTGGCCCAATAGGAACAGCCGATCGGAATAATGTCATCGTTAAAGTCATAGGCTTCATTGTGCAGCCCGGCGCTATCGCCATTGCCGACAAAGATAAACGCACCGGGGCGCGCCTCAAGCATATAGGAAAAATCCTCGCCGCCCATCACCGGCGCAATCTGCATATCGACATTGCTGTCACCGACAATCTGTGCCGCAACCGAGCCGGCAAACGCCGCCGGTGCGTCATGGTTAATGGTAACCGGGTAATTGCGCATATATTCAATGCTAACGCGCGCGCCAAAACCTTGCACAATATTAGTGACCACGCTTTTAAAACGCTCTTCCAGCTGGTCGCGAATATGCGGGCGCAACGAGCGGCATGTGCCGATGAATTTGGCTTTTTGCGGAATAACGTTGAAGGCGTCCCCAGCATGTATGGCAGTCACCGTGATCACCGCCGATTCAAGCGGGTCAACATTGCGCGATACAATCGTCTGCAATGCCTGAATGACTTGAGCGGCCACAATAATTGGGTCAACCGCACGATTGGGGCGCGCCGCATGGCCGCCAACGCCCTCGATCTCCACCTGGAATTCATCAGTTGCGGCCATTAACGGGCCGGACCTGATCCCGAATGAGCCGACATCCATGCCGGGAAAATTGTGCATCCCGTAAACTTCCTGGATATTCCAGCGCTCCAGCAGTCCATCATCGATCATCGCCTTGGCGCCGGCGCCGCCTTCTTCCGCCGGTTGAAAAATCACGGCGACGGTCCCGTCAAAATTGCGCGTTTCAGCCAGATATTTCGCGGCGCCGAGCAGCATTGCCGTGTGGCCGTCATGACCGCAGGCGTGCATCTTGCCCTCGTTCTTCGACGCGTAGGGCTTATTGCTGGCCTCCTTGATCGGCAACGCGTCCATATCCGCGCGCAGGCCAATGACCTTGCCACTGCCATCTGACTTGCCCTTGATGATCCCGACCACGCCGGTGCGCCCAATTCCGCTAACCACTTCGTCTAGGCCAAACTCATTGAGCCGGTCGGCGACAGTTCTAGCGGTGCGATGAACCTCATAAAGAAGCTCAGGGTTCTCATGCAGATCGCGCCGCCAGGCGGTAATTTCATCGTGGAAATCGGCAAATCGGTTCAGTACTGGCATCGAAGTCTCCTTGTCGTCCCTACCCTAACCGAAATTCCATTTTAGTCATCAAATTTTTGACCGTTTAGTCAAGTATTTGATACGTATAGACTGTTTACATAATGCACTGGCGACCAGGCCGCGCAAGCAGTCTTTACCGATGCGCCTTTTTCAAGGCGCCCGCACTACTCGTGAGACTGCAAGGTTAGTGAGACATCAAGACGGGCGCGGTCATATGGGCGAGGATCGTTCTGGTCGCCCCGCCGAATACAAATTCGCGCAGCCGCGAATGCCCGTAACAGCCCATCACAATCAGATCGATGCCGTTGTCGGCGGTGAAATTCAGCAAGGTATCGCCAACGGAGATATCGCCGCTCACGGTCTGGGCGGTTTCGCATGTCACGCCGTGCCGCGCCAGGGCCGCCGCAATCTGCGCGCCGGGAATATCGACCAGATCAGAGGCCGAGCCTGTCGCAACGCTCACAATATGCACTTTATCAGCGCCCTTCAGCAGCGGCAGCGCATCGAACACCGCGCGCACCGCTTCCTTGCGCCCATTCCAGGCAATCAAAATTCGCTCACAATGTTTATCGAAGCGCCCTGCGGATGGTACGATGAATACCGGCCGGCCACTTTCAAAAGCGGTATACTCAACGGTGTCGTCGTCCTGTCCGGCGGCGCCAGCAACAGACTGGCTTAGGACCGCCAGATCCACAGCGCGCGCCTGCTCGCATACGGTCCTGGCCACAGATGACGCGCCCGCTTCCACCGCTCGCCATTCACTAACAAACGGTTGATTGGCCACGGTAGTCTCGAAAATATCCTTCAGCTTTGCCATAGTCTTGGCAGCCGCACCTTTGTTTGCCGCGATCAGCTCGGCCCCGTAGGGAACTTCAATCGGCGGCGGCAACACAACCGGCGGCACCACATGTAAGCCTATCAAATGGGCCTCATAGCGGCGCGCCAGCCTGCACGCAGTGTTCAATAACTGTTCAGCAGTTTTTTCATCTCGCAGATGCAGCAAAATTGTTTTGTAAGACATCGGGCTCTCCTTTTAACGGGGGCGCTGGTGAACGAGGGTGCGGGGACGCTGGTGCCGGCTCATATACCGAGACCGACTTGCCAGGACGCCGCGCGTCGGCTCTGCTTCGCGTCATATTCCCACAGGCGGTTGCGTTTGAGTTTGATTATGCTCAACACTGCGGGGCAAAACGGCGTGACAGCCGCTTCTTCGTTCAAGGAATTTTCATATGGCCTCTGCGCCAAAGCCCCATGGTCGGATAAATTTCAAAATGATCGCTCTTACAGCGCTCATCGCGCTCGCCGCCACGACTTTTATCATCGCCGAATATACCAGCTCGTCCCAGGTCTGGCGGCTGGCGCTGAATGCACAGTTGCAAAAAGATAAACGCTGCCGAATGGATGATCTATTGGCAAGCAAAAGCACGGCATTGGATGGCGGCGTAAGGGTGGAAGGGCGCGTGCGCTGCACCGACAACCGTGAATTCAAATTCGTGCGCAATGGATCTCATGAGAAGTTCAAATTGAAATCCTGCTCGGGCAGCCAATGTTAATGCGATGCTGGACCTGAGTAGCGCACCGGGATGTGGCCCAGATGCCGGTTGCTTTGCGGGCCAAGCCCGTTATACCACAATGCGATAGAACACCGGCAGACGCCGTTATTGCAGCCACTCTTTTAATCGACATTTAGATATAATGGCGCGAATGTGTACTGGCTCAGTTTGGATAGAATAAAAACATGATGATGATGTACTCTTACGCAAACCTGGTTGCCCCACAAAGCACCGCTGTCATCGCGGGGCTTGTTCCCGCGATCCCGTCTGCTACACATTCGGCCCGCAGCCGGGCCCGCGCTGTTCGTCGCCCAGCCTCCATATTGCGGCCAGTGTTAAGCGCAGCGATGCTTTGCGCCGTGCTGGCTTCCTCCGCGCTGCTGGCCCCGGCGCAACTTGCCGCCCAAACAACGGCCGCGCCGCCAACCACGACGCGTGCACCGCAGACCAAAGGCGGCGTTATTGATCAGCCGATCAAGGCGCCGGATAAGCCGCTCTATTCGCCCTTCACGGCGCGCTATTTACTGGATGAGATTAAATTGCTGCGCATGGAGTTTGAACGGAACCGCGCCACCATGATCGAAAAGCAGGTGAACCGCGAATATAGAATCGCCAAAGATGCCGCCGGCTATGCACAAAGCGCGGTCGAGCTGTTCTTCTACATCATCATCGCCGTGACCACCTTGCTTGTCTTTGTCGGCTGGAATTCCATGCGCGATGTCAACGCGCGCGTGCGAGAGATCGCCGAGACCAAAGTGGAAAGCCTGATTGAAGGTTATTCGAGCCGGCTTGATGATCTGGAAGCGGAACTGGAAGAAAAGACACGGCGGCTCAAGACGGCACAAAGCGAGATTTCGCAGACCAATGAAATTCATTCGCTATGGTTACGCGCCAGCCAGGAAAATGCTCCAGCGGCAAAAATTGCCGTTTATGACGAGATCCTGAAATTACGCCCGGACGACGTCGAAGCCATGACCTATAAAGCCGACGCCGCCTTGCAGCTAGACCAACCGCAATGGACACTCAGTCTGGCCAATCGGGCACTGGAAATGGAGCCGGAAAACGGTCAGGCCCTCTATCAGCGCGCCTGCGCACACGCCTTTCTGGGCGCCGTTGACGATGCGATTACAGACCTTGAAGCCGCCATCGGCGTTGTCGACAGCTATAAGGACCAAGCCCGCATTGATCCAGCGTTTGAGCGCCTGCAAGACCTCGAAGCCTTCCAGGCGCTCACTCACCGCGAGGAGATAAGCGAACCTGCCGGCGCGTAATGACACAGCAAACCGCAACGACCAGCGACGCCTGCACATTCAGCTGATATTTGAATCTTCAAAGCTGTCTTTCTTT
Organism: Alphaproteobacteria bacterium; assembly: GCA_024279745.1. Taxonomy (GTDB): domain Bacteria; phylum Pseudomonadota; class Alphaproteobacteria; order Rhizobiales; family Hyphomicrobiaceae; genus JAJRRE01. Next base: position 3,820 of record JAJRRE010000038.1, on the reverse strand, counting down.
TGTTTGATGTAGTCGAGAAGCGCTTCATCAATGGCCTCCTCAAGCGGCGGCGGCACATAATCGGCCAGCATTTTCTTATAGACTTTTTCCGCCCGCTGCTCGGCGTCCAAACTGCCATCTTCAACCCATTGTTCATAGCTGTTATTGTCGGCAATGTCCGAGCGGTAAAAGGCAGTCTTGAAATTATTCTGGGTATGTACGCTGCCTAAAAAATGCTGCCCCGGACCGACCTCCCGAATGGCATCAAGCGCCTGGCCGTTTTCCGACATATCAACCCCTTGCGCATACACCCGCATCATGCCCGCCTGGTCCGCATCCATGACGAATTTTTCATAGCCCATGGCCAGCCCGCCTTCGAGCCAACCTGCCGTGTGCAACATGAAATTCACGCCTGCCAACAAGCCGTGTTGCATTGTGTTGGCGGCTTCATAAGCGGCTTGCGCGTCAGCAGTCTTTGATGATGTAAAGCCGCCGGCACTGCGAAACGGCACGCCGAGCCGGCGCGCCAATGACGCACCAATATTGATGACCTGGGAAGCTTCAGGCGAACCAAATGTCGGAGCGCCCGATTGCATCGACATGGAGGAAACGAAATTGCCGTAGATCACCGGCGCGCCGGGACGAATGATCTGCGCATAAGCCATACCGACAAGTCCTTCGGCCAGGCTTTGTGCCGCCACAGCCGCGACCGTCACCGGCGACATAGCACCCGCTACAATAAACGGCGAGACCATAGTCGCCTGATTATGCGAGGCGTAAACGCGCAAGGCACCAAACATGACGCTATCAAATGTCAGCGGCGAATTGGCATTAATGAGATTGACCAGCACGCAGTTTTGCTCGACGAACTCATCGCCAAACACTAACTTGGCCATGGCAACGCTATCTTCAGCGCGCGGCGGCGCGGTAACCGATCCCATAAACGCCTTGTCGGAATATTTGATATGGCTGTAGACCATATCAAAATGGCGCTTATTCACCGGCAGATCCACCGGCTCGCAGATCGTGCCGCCGGAATGATGCAGATTTGGCGACATATAAGCCAGCTTCACGAAATTGCGAAAGTCCTCAATAGTCGCATAGCGCCGCCCGCCCTCGCGGCTATAGACAAATGGCGGGCCGTAAGCGGGAACAAGCACCGTATGTTTGCCGCCGATGATCACATTATTCTTGGGGTTGCGGGCGTATTGGGTGAACATTGCCGGCGCGCTTTTCTGGATCAGCTCCCGGCACATCCCGCGCGGGAACCGCACGCGCTCCGCGTCCGCAGTTGCACCGGCACCAACCAAAACGGCAATAGCATCGGGATCATCTTTAATATCGATGCCGATCTCTTCCAAGATTAAATCGGCATTGCTTTCAATCTGCGCAAGATCTACCTCGCCCAATAGCTCATAAGGGGGAATGTTGCGCGTTATATAAGGCGGGGCGGAGGGTTTTTCCAATGCATTTGCCTGCGCCCTGCCGCGACGTCCGCCTGTTCTGCCTTGTCTTGCCACGGGCTTTGCTCCTGCTAGTGTGTAAGTTGGTATTTTGGTTGGTTTGGTTTTTCATTACTCGTCTAACCCGTGCGCTGGCGGCGACGACGGCGGCGAGATGTACCGCCGCTGTCTTGCGGTACCGGCGCCGTTGGGAAACTCATTGCCGCCACAAAATAGTCCTGGAATTTCGGCTCCATTGCCGTCTCCATTTTCTCAACAGTTTGAACGGCCTCGATGATGCGCACTTTATCTTCGTGGTTCAGCACGGCCATGGCGGCTCCCATGCCGGCGGCATTGCCAATTGAGCGAATCTTCTCCTGCGGCGCATTCGGTATAATGCCGATATCGGCAACATATCTGGGATCAAGATGCGTGCCAAACGCCCCCGCCAACAGAACCTCGTCGAACGCCTCGCAGCCCAGGGCTTCGCTCAGCAATTGCACCCCTGCAAACAGCGCCGCCTTGGCCAGTTGCACCGCCCGCACATCCGTTTGCTTGATGTAAATGGGAGCTTCCGGACGCTCAAACAGGATATACTTCCATCCCTTGCCTTCGGGCAAAAAGCGATCGGGTGCTTTTTGCGGGGCGAACAAACCGCTGCGATCGAGCAGCCCGGCGCTGGCCAGCTCCACCATCACTTCAAAGATGCCAGACCCGCATATACCAATGATAGTATGATCGCCCGAATGAGCGATCTCATTGCCAAGCCAATCATCGCTGCCGATGATCTTGAACTTCGCAATACCGGTCTTGGGGTCAATGCGCACCCGTTCAATGGCGCCGGGTGCCGCGCGCACACCGCAGCTGATTTCCGCGCCTTCCAATGCCGGACCGGTCGGCGAGGACGCCGCCGCCACGCGGCCCCCATGGCTGAGCACGATTTCCGCATTGGTACCAATATCGACCAGCAGAACCGAGCGCCCGGCCATGACATCAAGTTGCGTGAGATACGCGCCGGTGGTATCTGCCCCAACATGGCCGCCAATCAGCGGAAAGAACGACAGCCGCGCGGCGCTGCTCAGGCCCAGATTAAACTGGTCCGCCGGGGCTTCAAACCAGCCCTTACAGGCTAGCGTAAACGGCGCCTGACCCAGCTCGACGGGCGAGAAACCCAAAAACAAATGATGCATGATCGGATTACCAACACAGACCACTTCCAGTATTTGATCGGCCTTCAACGACAAATCCGCCCGCGCCTCCTCAAGCATTTGCGCAACCTGATTTTGAATGTCGGCGCATAGCCGTTGCTCGCCGCCCTTATTCATCATGACATAAGACACGCGGCTCATGACGTCTTCGCCGTAACGGATCTGCGGGTTCATGGCGGACGTTTCAAAGACAAGATCGCCAGTGCCCAAATTATAAAGATAAAGCGCCAGCGATGTTGACCCGATATCGATAGCGGCGCCATAGACCTCGTCAGCGCCAGGCGGCCAGACATCAATGATTTCCCGGCTATCACGGACAACGGCAATAAGATTGCGCTCATGCCTCGCCAGCAGCGGTTGCAGTTTGGTAAGCGCCCGATGGCTGAGCTGGATATTCGGCAGCAAGTCCTTTAGCGACGCGCACAGGGCGTCGCCGTCGCAAGGGTTATCCGCCAGGGTCGGGCGCGGCAACACACGCATATGCAGCGTCACCGCCGGGTTCAGCTGTGTTGCAATTTTGGTAGCGGCTTTTTTTATGCTTGTGCCGTGCTCGCGCGCATCATGCGGGATCTCAACCACCAGATCACCATATATTTTGGTGCGGCAACTGAGCCGGCGCGGCGCCACCAATTCACCATCAACCAGCGCTTTGCGTTCCGTCGGGCTCAACCTTGATATCGCCCCTGCCGTCACATCGACATTGTACTTGGCGTATTTTCCCGGCGTAATGTCAACCTGGCAGCGCTTACATAACCCTTTGCCGCCGCAGATCGAGCGCAGGTCCGCCCCCGCCCGCAAAGCGGCGCTGAAAACGCTCTCGCCATCCGCCGCAGTGGTGCGAATACCCGACGGCGTGAAGATAACCCGATGACGTTCGGATTTGGTTGGCGCGCTCATCACCCTGAACCTTCCGCGGGATAGCGCTCATACTGGGGCAGACCGTCGTTGATGTCATAATAGTCGCCTTTCTCAGACACAAAGATATGCCCTTTGCACTCCAACCCGGAAGGATCATGCATCGAGCCCACAACAATGCTGATGGAAGGCGAGCCGGTCCGGGACCAAAACAGCGGTGCGCAGCAGGCGCCGCAAAAGCCATGGCTGGCACGCGCCGACACCGCCACCCATTTCACATCGCCGTTAATTTCCAGAGCATCGCGCGCAACACCAGCGGCGGCCATATAAAGGCCG
>JAJRRE010000474.1 GCA_024279745.1 Alphaproteobacteria bacterium | reverse complement strand
GTCCAATTGATTGGCGGCCTTCATGATCGACTGCCCTTGCTGCTCAAATTGGGTTGTCACCCCGCCGATTTGCTGCAACATATTGTCCGATACATTTTTCAACATATCTGACTGATTGGCCAATCCTTCAATTGCTTTGAGCGATTCTTTGGTGATGCTTTCTGAGGTCCGCCTGACGGCGTTTATTCCGTGCATCAAAGTCTCATCAATTTGTCCCGCCTGACGTCCTAACGTATGGGACAATTCGCGCGCCTGAATTTCTATGGCCTCGGTGATGGCTTGCGCTTTTTCGCCAACCGCGCCTTCAAATGCTGCGGTAGAGCGCTGGATAGAATCATCAAACAATGACAGTCTTTGAGAGAATGCATCGTTCAACGCCTGGGTTCGATCTACCAGTTTGCTGTCAAGCGACAGCACATGATGTTCAAGGTTGCTATGCAAAACATTGGAGCGCTCGCTCATGATTGTGTCTAAAGTTTTGGTATGACCCGACAAAGAATTATGCAGCGCCTGCGTATGACCCGAAAGGGTTGAGTTCAAGCTTTGCGCGTGACCGGAGATACTCTTATCCAACATCTGTTTATGACCCGACAAGGTGTTACCCAGCGTCTGCTCATGACCGGACAAGGTCTTGTCCATATTGGTTGAGTGCTGGGCAATGGCCGAAGTCAAGGATTGTGTGCGTGAGGACAAGGTCGTATCGATTTGACTGACCTGCTCGCTCAATCGCGATGTCAAAGCCTTGGTATGTTGTGAGACATTGGCGTCAATCACTTTGGCCCGGCTGGTTAATGTCGTGTCGAGCGCGCGTGCATATTCTTCAAAGATGATTTGCAAATTATCGGTGCGGCTGCCGATAGAGCTGTCGAGGCTCTCGACATATTGCGCGAATGAGCTGGCCATTTGTTCGCTGCGCGAGCGCATTACCGTATCGAGCGCATTTGTGTAATCACTCATCACCACTTGCAATGTCTCGGTACGCTCGCCCAATTTATTTTCAAGATTGGAGGCGCTGGAATCAATGGCACTCTCCAGGGCGGTCAGATTGCGACCGGCACCGTCTATGATATGAGAAAGTTTGCCTTGTTGAGAGTTTAGTTTTTCAATCAGGGCTGGCACTTCGCTGCCCAATTCTTTTAACGTTCCCACAATCTGCGTGGAGGAATTTTGCAAGGCATGTCGCTCCCCGCTTAATTCATCAATCAGTCCGCGGATCCGTATTTCATTGTCGGCGTAGGATTGTTCGAGCGAGCTGACTTCGGCATGTACCAAGGCTTCCAATTCGCCGGCGCGGCCCAACGCCCGTTCCACCGCATCGTTCATGAAGGAAACCTGACGGCGCACGGATTGCCCAAGCGATGCCACCGACTGTTCGGCCATGCGGTCGGGTTCTGCAAGCCGAACAGCAACTTCTGTCATTGCCGATGACATCAGTTTCATTTCCTGCGACCGCCAAATCAACATGGCAAACGCCCAGAACATCGCGATCGGAATTAGCAACGTGGCCAGGACCGTCAGCGCTGCCGGTGTGGCCAGCAGGCCGAAAATGCCGGTACTGTTTGGATATTGCGAAGACAGCATGGCCCAGCCGAATAACGTCCCCAGCACCATCCAGATGCCGCTAGCCACGGCTGCGCCAACGAAGGGGCGTTGCGACGGCTTTTGTTCCATCGCGTGTATCAGGCCGCCAATCGTCGGGGCATCATCATTTGCAGCAATTGCCGGGCGCGGCGTTGCTGCCGAGCGACGTTTGGCTGCGCGCCGTGCCTGTTCGTCGCGATTGGCCGCTGTATTGGAAGGACCTGCCGCAAGGCTGGTTGGCGGGCCTTTCGGGCCGAACGTGCCTTGCGCACCGGGGGCGTCAAACGGCATTGGTCCGCGCGCAGCCGCTGGTTTGGGCGGTGCCAATGGCGGCGGCGTTGCGCTGCCAGAGTTGTTACGATTAGCCCCTGCCACGCCTGGATTATTTGGCACCAGAGGGGGAGCATTCGTTTGCGCGCTCCTCTGCTGCAGCATCGGCGGCGTTGCGCCGGGGAGCGGAAGAGGCGGCGGGGAATTGCCGGCCTTCGGCGACGCCGGTGGTTGTTGTGCTGATGCGGATGTAGATGCGGTGTCGGCCACTGGCAGGGAGAGCGAAGGCGGCTGCTTGGTCCTGTCGGGGGTTGATTGCTGTAGAGCTTTCAACAATGAGGACTTATCACTGTTCCCCTGCAAACTCTGATTCGGATGCAGATCAGGGGGCGCGGCGGCGGATACACCGGCAGATGGAAGAGCGAGCTCAGGGCCAGCTACGGCGCCAGCTGCAGCGCCAACTAAGGGGCCACTTACAGTGCCATCTACTGGGCCAACTGAAGAGTGTTGGGGTAAACGTTTGGTATTTTTCTTTTGCGCCATTCAAATTCCGTTACCGCCCAATGGAGCAAGCGAGCTGCCGGCCGCATGTCCAAAAAAGCAAATTAAAAGCTTTTGGTGATAGCTGCGATAATACCCCGGACGCTTCAACGGCGCGCCAGATCCCCAATCAATCTCCGTGAGCCCCTTTAAATCGATACCCTATATGACTGCACCCACCGCAATCATGCCCAAAGTCTAGCGTTTGCTACGAATAGTCGGCAATACGGCGTGCGTATTCTTCAACTAATTCAGACCCCTAACCCGAACAGACTGGTCGGCCCGAATTCTGGCCAGTCTTACAATTGGTTTTGGGCGAAACAATGGACCCCCGCCAGCGTCTCGACGATACACCCAATCGCCTGTATTGGCACGGGAAATATGGCATATTCGACAGAATTTACGACCTATTATCATTTTTGAAATAAGCTCTCAAAGTGTGAATTCTTAGCTGGAATTCATAAATGTATGAGCATTCTTGATCAAATTCGACAAACCCGGCCGCTGCACGAAAGATGTCAGTGCAACATATATGGGCGGTGGGGCCAATTAGCGAAAGTTATTCATCCTATGTCGCAAGTAGTGGATTTGTCGCGATCTGACATCCAAGATGACTTTAGCCCTTCTGCCGTCGTTGAATTGGCCGTTTTACGCCAATACACCTATGGCGATGTTGCGCTGGAACGGGAAATTCTGGACTTGTTTTGTTCGGGTATGCCGGTTTACTTCGACCGTTTGCATAACGATTGCTCGGGCCGGGAGACTTGTTCAAAAGACGAATGGCATTTGGCAATCCACACCATCAAATGTTCAGCAACGACCATAGGTGCCTGGAGCGTGGCAGATCTCGCCGTGGCGCTGTTAGCCCTGCCGTTGGACCACCGCACAGCTGCGCATTGCCGGCTGGTGGAGCAATTGAATGACGCGCTGTGTGCGGTGTATCGGCAAATTCCAGTATTGATCGAAAACCTGTAACGGTTACGGTTAGCCCGTGTTCTGGCTTTGCCGTTACAGTCGCGGGCCTTATCCGGCTGCCGGCTATCCTCCTTTGCCATAACATCAGATAACCGCGTTATGTGTTATGGGGCAGAGCTCCGGCGGATTTTATTCCAATATACGAATCCTAGCCAAAATACGAATGCTGGCCAAACGGCGAATACTGGCTGTTATACTGCGTCACTTCGCTTATCGCCATAGGTTCTACTTGTATTGCGCGGCCCCGCTAGGTAATACTTCGGCGCGAATAACAACCGACCTACGGCCCTGAATTGCCTGAATTTGATGGCAAGAGCCCAAGGGGCGGCTACGATCAAACGACCATACAATTTAAAGCACAGCGACAGGAGCACGGCTCGATTATGCCCAAGATCACTTTTGTACAGCCCGACGGGTCCCGGCAGGATGTAGAAGCCCAGACCGGTATGACCGTGATGGAAGCGGCAAAAAAGAACCTGATCGATGGGATTGAAGCTGAATGTGGCGGCGCCTGTGCCTGCGCGACCTGTCATGTCTATGTGGACGAGGCGTGGCAACAGGCAGTCGGAAAACCCGCTGACATGGAAGAAGATATGCTGGACTTTGCGTTTGATGTTCGCGAGGCAAGCCGGCTGAGTTGTCAGATCAAGGTGACAGATGAGCTTGATGGTCTAATTGTTGCGGTCCCGGACAAACAATTCTAAGTCCAGCCACGAGCCCAACTCCCTGACGTTGGCAGAAATACAGCTGTACTGCGGGCGGATGAGCATGTTGGCAGCTGGGCATCATGGCAGTTGTGCTATTGGCTGGGACCGGTTCTGCTGTGCCGCTAAGAAGGGCGCGTCGGAATAGTTTCTAAGATGAGGCGAATATGGTTGATCAAACTGGCGCAGTGCCGCAAGGCGCAGAACAAGATATAGAAACCGATGTTGTTATTATCGGCGCGGGCCCTTGCGGCCTGTTTGCTGTGTTTGAATTGGGACTTTTGGATATCCGCGCCCATGTGATCGATATTCTGGACAAGCTGGGCGGGCAATGTGCGGAACTTTATCCTGAAAAGCCGATTTATGACATCCCTGGTTTGCCCATTGTTACGGGGGCGAAGTTAACGGATCAATTGCTTGAGCAGATTAAGCCGTTCGATCCGGTTTTTCATTTGAACGAGCGCATCGATGCGCTTGAACCAATGGCTGATGGGCGCTTTAAACTCGTCACTGATGATCATAGAAGTTTCATTACCAAGGTCGTGGTGATCGCAGCCGGCGGCGGCTCTTTTACGCCCAAGCGGCCGCCGCTAGCGGGCATTGAAGCCTATGAGGGTAACTCGGTATTCTATTCCGTACGCAAAATGGAAAATTTCACCGGGCGAGATATCTTGATTGTCGGCGGCGGGGATTCCGCCCTGGATTGGACCTTAAGCCTGCAACCAATTGCCAACTCCATCACCTTGATGCATAGGCGAGACGATTTCCGCGCCGCCCCTCATTCGGTGGAGAAAATGCGCGCGCTCGTTGCTGAGAATAAACTCAAATTGGTGATCGGCCAGGTTAAGCAATTGCACGGCGATAATGGGCAATTGGAACGCGTCACTGTCAAACCCAAGGACGGCGAAGAGTTAGATCTGATTGCAAATTGCATGTTGCCGTTTTTTGGGTTGACCATGAAGCTTGGGCCAATTGCGCAATGGGGGCTCAACCTGCACGAAAATCTTATCCCGGTGGATACCGAGAAATTCCAAACCAGTCAGCCGGGTATTTTCGCCATTGGTGATATCAATGACTATCCAGGAAAACTAAAACTCATTTTGTCGGGCTTCCATGAGGGCGCGCTGATGGCACAGGCGGCTCATCGGATCGTATATCCGGACCGGAAATTGAAATTCCAGTACACCACCAGCTCGTCCAACCTGCAAAAAAAATTGGGCGTCAAATAATGCTGTAAAGGCGCGCCGGTGCCAAAGCCGTTGAAGTGAAGTGCGACGGCATTAGGCGCGGAGGCGTAAGGCAATAAAGCTAACAAGCGTAAAGCGCCGAAGCAGCATGAAGTCCAAGCAAGCCCTGGCCGAGGACAGACTATGGTGCGCCTAACATCTTCACCATTGCGCAACGCAAACGATCCTCTTCGGTCCGGCCCTGGTGCGCACGCCTATTTCCCGCATGTCGATGGCTTGCGCGCTGTCGCCATCGTGGCCGTGGTGATCTATCACGCGGTGCCGCAATGGTTGCCCGGCGGCTTTATCGGTGTTGATGTATTCTTTGTTTTGTCGGGGTTCTTGATCACCCGGTTGATTGCCAAAGAAATTGCAAGCGGCACATTCACTTTGGTGTCGTTCTATGCCCGCCGTATCCGCAGATTATTGCCCGCCGCAACCGTGACCCTGGCCGGCACCGCGACCCTTGCCTATTTTGTTCTGCTGCCCGATGCTTACCAAAGTTTTGGCAAGAGCTTGATCAATACGGCTTTGTTTGTTTCCAATTTTTTCTTCTTGAAACATAGCGGGTATTTTGACGGGCCAACCCATTTGGTGCCTTTGCTGCATACCTGGTCCTTGTCGGTTGAAGAACAATTCTATGTGTTTTGGCCGATCCTGCTGGCTTTGGCGGCGCCCCGGGTTAAACCCCGGACCATATTGGCAATTGGCGCCGTGCTGTGTTTGGCATCTTTGGCATTTGCACAATATAAATTGCGCAGTGCCCCTGACTACGCCTTTTATATGCTGTCGACCCGGTTCTGGGAGCTGGGTGTGGGGGCCATGCTGGCGTTGTCGATGAAGCGAACCGACTTTAAAACCGCGATCAGCGAAGCGGCTGCATTTGCAGGTCTTGCAGCTATTATAGCCAGCGCGATCCTGTTGAACAAATTTTCCACATTCCCCGGTCTTGCTGCATTGCCCGCCTGTTTGGGAACCGCCCTCGTCATCGCCGCAGGTAAGCACCGCGGGTCGTTGACAATCCAGTTTTTGTCCTGGCGGCCGGTTGTCTTTATTGGATTGATTTCCTATTCGCTTTATCTATGGCATTGGCCGCTGCTGGCCCTGGCACGATATTATACCGAACGCGCTTTGGCCCCCAGTGAAGTGGCGTTGATCGTGGCGTTGTCGTTTGTTGCCGCAATCTTGTCCTGGCGATTTGTTGAGCGCCCCTTTCGCCGCCCACCCGGCAGCCAGCAAACCAGCGCCGCGCCGCCGCGATACAAAGCACAAAAAGCACCCGCAACTAATCGCCGGCAGGGTAAATTATTGGCTTATGTTTTCGAAGATGACAAAGCCGTTCGGTTGGCGGTAGTGGTGATTGTGCTCAGTGCGCTGGCAGGCGGCGCCATTACCTGGGGGAAGGGTTGGCCGTGGCGATTGCAACCGCAGCTGCGCCAGGTGTTTGAGCAGATGGGCAGTGCCAATGTGTTGCGGCGCGACTGCGATGGCTATGCTCAAATATTCGCCAATGAGCAAAGATGCAATTTTGGACGCAAGAAGGCGCGCGCCGATAGTTACCAATTGGCATTGATGGGCGATTCCAATGGCGATCATTTTGTTCCCGTCGCCAAGGCATTTGCCTTAACCGCAAATCTGGCGGGGCGGCAGGTGACGCAAAGCGCCTGCGCGCCGATACTGGGAGTGATAAATCCTGGCTGGCCGACCAGGCAAAAACGCAACTGCCTTGCCTATCAACGTCAGATTATAAAATTCGTTGAGGCTAACCCGGCTTTGAAATTCATAATTTTGTCAGCCAATTGGGAAAGCTATAGGTTTTCTGCAATGGCGAAAATGACGCCTTCGGCACAGCTGCCAGTGTTGCAAAACTACCAAATCAAGGCGCGGCAAATGGGCTATATGCCGAATGATTTTCGC
>JAJRRE010000473.1 GCA_024279745.1 Alphaproteobacteria bacterium | reverse complement strand
TATCAATGTTATAGGAGTGTTGCTGCGGTTTTATAATATTCCATAGCAAGACCATTTTCACATCTGCGCATAACGTCGCGATTATGCTGCTGCGCACAATCACTTCGCCAGACATCACCGATATATGGCACGTTTATGGCGCTTGCGAAGGTAAATTAGCCCAGCGGAAATTAATGAATATCTTTCAATGGCTTGCACTTACGCGTATTTGCTTAGAAATTAAGAAAGCTAAATCCGGCGGTGTCCCGGAACCACCGAACGCGCCAAACAAGCGCAATGCGCCAAACGCGCATCAACTGAACCAAAGTGACGCCAGTCCAAGAAAAGCAAAAAAACCAACGACATCAGTGACAGTTGTAACAAAAACACCGGATGCCACCGCGGGGTCATAGCCAAAGCGGTCAAGGGTCAGCGGGATCAATATTCCAGCCAGAGCCGCAGCGACCATATTGAAGACCATAGCCGCCCCGATGACTACACTGAGCGCGCTGGCGCCCAGCCACAACACCACGACGCCGGCCAGAATGAGCGCAAAAGCAAGGCCATTGAGCAGCCCCACACTCAATTCCTTCACAATCACCCGGCCGGCATTCACCTGGCCTAATTCCTGGGTGGCCAGGGCCCGCACTGCGATTGTCATGGTCTGCGTACCCGCATTGCCGCCCATCGACGCCACGATCGGCATCAGCACCGCCAATGCCACCATCTGCTCTATCGTTGCATCAAAGAGTTTAATGACGCTGGAGGCCAGGATCGCCGTCGCCAGATTGATCAAAAGCCAGACAAACCGGCTGCGCGTCGCCGCCAGAACGCTGTCAGCCAGGGATTCATCGCCAACACCAGCCAGCAGTTTAATATCCTCGTCGGCTTCCGACTGAATGACTTCAACCACATCGTCGACGGTCACAACCCCCATCAAACGCTGGTTTTTATCAACCACCGGCGCGCTCATCAGATCATAGCGTTCAAATTGGCGGGCGACTTCTTCTTGGTCTTGCGTGGCCAGAACCGCGCCGGGTTCGGGATCTTGAATATCGGTGATGGTGGTCGGCCGTTTGGCACGCAGCAGCTTGTCCAGCTGCACCACCCCAAGGAGCCGATAGCCCGGATCGACGACATAGATCTGTGAGAATGTATCGGGCAAGTCTTCCGTTTCGCGCATATAATCGATGGTCTGTCCGACGGTCCAGAAGGGCGGCACGGCGATAAAATCCGACTGCATCAAGCGCCCAGCGGATTCTTCGGGATATTCAAAGCTTCGCTTCAGTGCCGCGCTTTCGGAGTTGGGCAGGTGGGAGAGAATTTCCTCCTTATCCACCTCATCCATATCCTCAATGACATAAAGGGCGTCATCGGTATCCAGCTCCCGCATTCCCTCAGCGATCTGCTGATTGGGCAACACGTCGACGATCTGATCGCGTACGCTTTCATCGAGCTGCGACAAAACTTCAAAATCAAAGTCAGGCCCCAGCGCTTCGATCAAGGCAACGCGCTCAACCGGGCTCAGTAATTGAATGATATCGGCCAGATCAGGCGAGCGCAGCGGCGCACATAAAGCCTTGGCCTGCGCCCGGTCACCACTGATCAGTGCATCTTCAATGGCATGAAATAACTGAGCTATTTGCGCCTGATTGGATTCTATAGCTGGGGTGTCATCACCTGCGCTGCTCATTCAATGTCACTTTCGACTGCTATTTTGCACGACGGATGAGTTTTATCCCAGCACACTACCTGGCGATTTTTGTCATATGCCGCCCGCCTTCAGCGGGTCACAGGGGCAATATCACAACAGTGAGTACACACAAATGGGCAGGTCAACAATGCAACAGAGTCAGAAAATCCGGCCCCCGGTTCGGACAACCGATTGCACGCCATGGCCAACTCACGGTATCTTAGCCGTTGGTATGGCCAACCGTTTTGATTAGACCTGCCGCTACCGACGCTTAGGTCTGATTTTGGCTACGACCCTGTTGCTCTCGGCTAGACCGTTCAAATTTGGCAAATGTAAGCAAATGCGGGGGTGTCGCACCGCAAAGCCCGTGTCTCAGGCCAACATGGATGTTATGCTGGCAAAGCGTCATTTGATCGCCGTGTGAATGTTTGAGCGGCGTACTAATGGGTGATCGGCGAGCAAGCGTTGGATTAAATCGATTTCGACTTTCACTACATGTAAAAGTTTTTGTCCGACTTCCTTCTGGGTTTTTGCCCGACTTCGTTCTGGGGTATAACTGTCTTAGCTAATAAGTTGCAGTTTTCTCCAAATTCGCAGTTCTTTTGCAATGCAAAGTGCTGTGTGCATTCCTTTAAGCCTGAGGAGGCTTCATGAAACGCTGTCACTCTTGTTCCAATGCAAAGCGCGCGCGCCATTCATTTGCCAGCCTGTGCGCAATAACGGCATTGTCCGGCCTTGCAATTTCGATCACCAATGCCAGCGCCGCGGCGGCAGCCGAATGCGCCAACCCCAACGCTTTGGGCGTGTCGCGGGTCGTCGCATTGGACACGAGCAAAGGCCCCAAATACGGCTTGCAACAATATAAACAGCACGACTTCTTGAAACCTAAAGAAGTTGTGCTGACCTTTGACGATGGGCCGACCAATATTTATACAATCCCGATCCTGAAAGCTCTGAAGGCACATTGCACGAAAGCGACATTCTTCATGGTTGGGGAAATGGCGCGGGCAAATCCGGCTCTGGTGCGCAAGGTGGCAGCTCTTGGCCATACGGTCGGTACCCATACCTGGTCCCATCAGAACCTGGGCCGCCGTTCAAAGAAGCGCTCAATCAAAGAAATCGAATTGGCGATCAGTGTTATCAGCAAGGCGCTTGGACGCCCGGCCGCGCCATTTTTTCGCTTTCCCTATTTGTCCGACCCCAAACGCATGATTAAACATTTGCAGGGTCGCAATATCGGGATTTTTTCGATCGATGTCGATTCCAAGGACTACCTCACCCGCTCCGGCACCCGCGTGACCAACAAAATCATGCGGGATTTGAAACGGGACGGCAAAGGCATTATTTTGTTCCACGACATTCAAAAATCGACGGCGCGCGCGATCCCCGGCCTTTTGAAAAAATTGAAAGCAAAGGGCTATAAAGTCGTTCACATCAAGCCAAAGGATAAGGGCGTTACAGACGCTGATTTTGATTTGACTGCCGCACGGATGTTTGAGCGCAAAACTGGTGGAAAGCGCGCCCGCAGCAGTGGCAGCGAAAAAGCCGGGCGCCGCGTCGCCCGCCGCCGGGGAGCCAAAAGACCAGCGGTTATTGCACGGGCCAAACCACGACATCGCCGCGCCAAAACCCGTAACAATCGCAAAACCACGAAATTGCGTAAGAAATCCAATTGGGCGGAGAGTTTTTTCCAAGGCGGCTGAGGCAGATCTTCAACAAGTCTGCCAAACCGTGCATTGGGTCCAACGCCTTGCGAAGACGTGAGTTTGTCCTGACATAAATGAGATCTAACTTTGAAGGCGCCTCTTCCCTGACTGAAAATAGTTCATCGGACCGCCAATTTTCCCGAATTCGCAGGAAATGTTGCTTTGCAGCATCAGAGCCGTGCGCAAATAGTCACAATTAATTTGTATTCAAACTCAATGATTAGCATTCAGGTTGCATCCGCGCTAGAATGAGGACATGTCACCTGTGCCCACTAAACGAAGCTGAATTCGTGGGGGTACTATAGGGAAGACAATGATGCGAATTGGACCGGCAATGACGAGACCTATGGCAATGATGAATAAAATTGCAGTGGCTGGCCTGATCCTCGCCGCTTTGCAAGTTGCGCAGGCGGGACAGGTTGCGCAAGCAGGGAAGATCGCGCAGGCAGGCGGGATTGCAGCTGCGTCCTGCAAAGACAAAAAGGGCGCGCTCGGCGTTTCGCGCATTGTTGAAATTGATGTCTCCAACGGTCCAATCTATGGCAGAATTTCAAAGCGCCGCAAGGAACCGGCGTTCTTGAAGCCCAAAGAAGTTGTGCTGACTTTCGACGACGGGCCAATTCCTTACATCACCAAGCCAATCCTGGATACGCTGGACAAGTTTTGCACCAAGGCCACGTTCTTTCCCGTCGGCAAAATGGC
>JAJRRE010000472.1 GCA_024279745.1 Alphaproteobacteria bacterium | reverse complement strand
GCCGCGCGTTGTCATTCACCGCTTTGCCGACGGCGAGGAACATTCGATAGCCTTTGATGAAGAAGCCTATTCGCTCGGCATGTCGGCAGGCTATGAATATGACACCACGGCCTTGCGGTTTTATTATTCGTCCATGACCACGCCGTCACAGGTCTTTGACTATGATATGCAAACGCGGACACGGGCCTTGCGCAAAACCCAGGACGTCCCCAGCGGCCATAACATCGACGATTATGTTACGCGCCGCATTATGGCGCCCGCCCGCGACGGCGAAACCATTCCCGTTTCCCTGCTCTATCACAAGGACACAAAGCTTGACGGCTCGGCGCCGCTTTTGCTCTACGGCTACGGCTCCTATGGCATATCGATCCCCGCCGGATTTTCCACCAGCCGGCTATCCCTTGTGAACCGCGGCTTTGTCTATGCTGTCGCGCATATTCGCGGCGGCAAAGATAAGGGATATCGGTGGTATAAAGGCGGCAAGATGGAGACCAAACGCAATACCTTTACCGACTTCATCGATGCCGGCGAACATCTGGCGGCGCAAAACTTCACCTCGCGCGGGCGCATCGTCGGCAATGGCGGCTCGGCCGGCGGCATGTTAATGGGCGTTGTCGCCAATATGGCCCCCGATTTATTCCTTGGCGTCATCGCCGATGTGCCCTTTGTTGATGTCCTCAACACCATGCTCGATGCCGATCTGCCGTTGACGCCGCCTGAATGGCTCGAATGGGGCAATCCGATCGAACACAAAGAGCAGTTCGATAATATCCGCTCCTATTGTCCCTATTCAAATGTCGAAGCCAAAGCCTATCCGCATATTTTCGCGCAAGGGGGATTGACGGATTCTGCAGTCACCTATTGGGAGCCGGCCAAATGGGTGGCCAAGCTGCGCGACATGAAAACCGATGACAATTTACTGCTGCTGAAAATCAATATGGGTGCCGGTCATGGCGGCGCCTCCGGGCGATTTGAATCGTTGAAGGAAGTCGCACTCGATTACGCCTTTGCCCTCAAAATCACCGGCAAGACATAGCAGGTAAAACAGAGCTAACTGCGAGGCAGGAGCGGCAGACTGATTAACCGCCCTCGCTTCGCGGCCAACTCAACCGCCGCCGCGCTGAAAGGCCTGATCAAATTTGTTGAGAAAGACTGCGCGCTGATCCGGCACCGTATCTTCAAACGCGATCACAACCTTGCAGCGCGGCAGTTCAACCAAGCCGCCCATCAGCATCGGCTCCAGTACATCCACCTTAAGCTCAACCGCGCCCGCTTCCAGAGCCAAACGATAGCGCCCGGGCGCACCCCTTATGCGCGCCAGATCCGGCTCGATCCGCGCAAGGCTTTTCTCAAATTCAGCAACCGTCAAAGTCATGGTTTTTTCAATGGTCTCTCCCGGTTCGCCGGCGACGAATATGCTCATCCCCCGGCGACCGGCGGCCACACAGCCACAACATCGCCCTCAACCAATGCCACTTCACCGCGCACGCCCGGCGCCTGAAACACGCCATTGAGCAGCACCAGATGGCACGAGCCGCGCGGCACATTATGCTGGTCGAGCAGCTCCAATATGGTCAATCCGCTGGGCGCTTCGATTTGCGCTTCATTCTTAACCGCGCCGGTTGGCAGACAGCTCGCCAGATCCGCAAACAGTTTCATTTTTACTTTCATCGCCAGCCTTTCGCGCTTCCATAATTCTTGGGTCAGCAATTTATGTCACTGGCAGCCGGGAAACTCAATTCAAACTTTGGTGGCCCCGTGCGCGGCATCAGGCACGGCCCCAGCATCAGGCATGGCTAACCGGCTCTGGCTCAGCCAGGTCTGGCTCAGCCAGTTCTAGCGCGTGCAACTGCTCTTAGGGCCTGCCGATAGCGCATGGCCGTGACGTTTTTCCACTCTTCGCGGATTTTATCTTCAAATTTGGGATAGCTGGCGATCAGCGCGCGCTCTTTGGAATGCAGCTCGGTCTTGCAGCGCTTAACAACCGCTGTCGCCGCCCGTCGCAAATCAACTCGCTGCGGGGCAACGGCTTGCGCTTCTCGCTTGATGCATTGTGTGGCGGTTTGCGTATAACCTTGCGACTCAATTTCCAGCACTGGATTACATGCTGCAATAAATGGTAGCAGCAGCAAAACCGAGATATGTGCGGTTCTAGGCATGTGTTAAAGCATATGCGATTCGTCCTTTACAAACCATTAACACGGGTCACTGTGCCACTGTGTTTTATCGTCGCCAGCCATCACTCGCAGGCCCGACTATGATGGTCCATTCAAAGTCCCGATGACCAACACGCGCACAAAAAAAGGGGCCGCAAAAAGCGACCCCTTCAATGCGTAAGCTTTTAATTTGCTACGCGACTTTCTTTATTGGAACCGGCGGCTTCTTATCCCCCGTACCAACAGCCTCAGAGCGTAACTTGATACCGGTATAACGTACTCGTCCAGCGATTTTTGCTTTCTTGATACCGTTCAGTTCTCCAAATTCACGTCCAAATGTTGGCAGTGCCAAAGGCTCCTTTGTCTGATCTTCACACCATGCACAATAGTCTTCATAAAGTTCCGTTGCGGTCAGTGATGATCCTTCTGCTGTATCGACACTTTCCTTACGGAACCGTTCGACATCTGTTTCTGGTGCTACAAGTTTTGGTGCAGTCTTATTATCATTCGCGCTCACCCTTTGTTTTGGTTTAGCCTTTTTGGCTACAGGTTTGGAAACAATTTGCGTTGGCTCCGTTGCCATGGCTGGTACGCCTGGTGCGGCGACATCATAAAGACGCCACTGTGAGAAGGCGACATACATGCCAAGTCCAGACCCGATCTCAAGCAGCACAGCAAGCAGCAAGGCCATAGCCGTCTGAATGCTTTCCAG
>JAJRRE010000471.1 GCA_024279745.1 Alphaproteobacteria bacterium | reverse complement strand
TATTTCCAGCGAGGCAAAACCAGCTGGATTACCCGCTGGCACAGCAGCGCGCGGGAGCGATGTGTTCAACGACAAACCAACGGCTTCCCGTTCTATCGGTAACAGGCGAGGCCCGTCTTCCAGTGGCCCGTCTTCCAGTGGTGGTATGACGCCTGCTCAGCGGCGCGCGGCCTGTGCGGCGCTGTTGAAATTGAAGCGCGAGGGCAAGCTGCCGCTAGTGCCGGTTACATGCTTGCGGTTTGGCCAGCGCAACAATGCGCAAGAAATTGGGGGGCTTCCCCCGGCAATTGGCAAAGACAAGTAACTGACCTGGCCTGGCTTACAGCGCTTTGATTAACGCTTTAATTGGTGGTGCGACGGTTCGCGGCCGAACGCATCTGTTAAAGCGCGCCAAATTTTGCTATTCGTTTGGACAAGCAAAATGGGAGTGACGCAATGGGTGAGCGGGCGCCGGAAGAGTGCACGTCAATGAGCGATGTTCGCGATGAGATCGATCGGCTGGATCGGGCTTTGGTGGATCTGTTGGCGCAGCGGTTTGGCTATGTAGAGCGTGCCTGGCAGATCAAGCTTGGTGAGAAAATTGCCGGGAATGTGCCGTGGCGCAATCAAGATGTGGTGGATAAAGTGCGGGCAAGGGCGCAGGAGCGCGGTGTGCCGCCAGATTTGGTCGAGGCCTTGTGGCGGCAGATGATCGGCTGGTTCATTCAATATGAAGAACGCAAGCTGGATGAAAGCAATAAAACAGCCCAGAATTTGGAACCAAAAGAATGAGTGTAATGGCCGTAGCAATGGGGGCGGATTTGCAGCAGATGCTGTTTGTCGCGGTGATGAACCCCGGGGCGATATTGGCGGGATTTTTCGTCGGCCGCTATGCCAATGAGATGCAAAAGATTATTGTCGGCGGATTTGCGGCTGGCTTTGCCGGATTGGCTTTTGTCTGGCTGGTAAACAGGCTTGGTTTTTATGTCGGCGATATGCAGTCCGTCGGCGGTGTTTTCGTGCTGTCGTTCATTGTCGGTCTGGTTTGGTTTTTCGTGGGGTTCAAGACACAAAAGAAAGCCTGAATTCAAGGCCTGAATTCAAAGACAAGCCTGCACCCAATGGGGCAATAGCTCAATCGGGGCCCCCCGTGCATCCGGCAACTGCTCCTCGTGGCAAGCGGCTTTTTTGCGCGCTGCGCAGCACTGCGAAATCCAGCAGTCGATAACAGTCGCCCACAACAAAAAAGGCGCAAGAAGAATGAACCTCATCTTGCGCCTTAGAGTTTGAATTCAAGATTGCTTCGATTAACTTTGCAATGTCGGTGGTGTTGCCGATTGTGACCCAGCGTTTGACGTTGTCGGCGCCGAAGACGCCGGCGTGCCATCACGGCTCTGGTCGATTTGCGTTACCAGTTCGGCGCTGTTGTCATGGCGTTTGGAGCGGCCATCGAATACAGCCCCCTCTTCAATGGTTAAAGACTGGTGATGTACATCGCCTTCAACCCGCGCATTGGTCCGCATGGTGACCTTAACCGCCTGAATAGCGCCCATAACCTGGCCGTCGACCGTAACGGTTTCAGCGGCGATTGTGCCAACCACTTTGCCAAGCTTGCCAACGGTGACATCGATGCCGCGAATTTCGCCCTGGATTTCACCATCGACCTGCAAGGCGCTTTTAGAGATGATCTTAAGGTCCTGGCCCATAATGGTCAGATCATTGCTGATAATGGATAAACGTTTAGCACCTTCTGAATCTTTGGCGCTAACAGCCGGCGCAGCCGGCATCGACGACGGCATTGAAGGCGAAGCTGGTGTGCGATCGGCGATCTGAGGCTTGGGGCCTAAGCCGGTCTGACCTGCTGTATCTGCCGGGCTGCTGGAGCCGGTGGTGCCGTTTGAGCGTGTGAACATAATGTCCCCCAAATGAATTTAATGATGTGCCCACTTATCTGCGCACCCAACCATGAGACCTGAGCAAGATTGTGTCGAAAAATGAAATTGAGAATTAAGAATTCGTTGGTTTTGCTTATGCTATCGGGCTGGAAAACAAAGTAGCCAGAAGGAAACATCAGCGCTTGTTCAACCAGCGGCCGGTTTCAAAGCCTGGCCGCTCGATTGCAGCTCCGGCCGGCACCACGTCCCCAGCATCAAAGTGCTGTTCCTTCAACCTTGCAGGCTTGAAAAGCACAGCCGACCTTGCCGCCGCCGGTCTCCTGCGCTATGCGATAGGTTCGAAATTTCAAGGGCGCACGCCTATGCAGCCTATACTGATCACGAAAGACTTGGAGACATCATGGCAGCGGTTAATAATCTGATACCGGGGGCAACAGGCGATTGGGAATTGGTAATTGGACTAGAGGTTCATGCCCAGGTTAACTCCAATGCCAAACTGTTCTCCGGCGCCTCGACAGGTTTTGGCGCGCCGCCCAACACCCATGTGTCGCTGGTCGATGCGGCTATGCCCGGAATGCTGCCGGTGATCAATGAAGAATGCGTGGCACAAGCGGTGCGAACAGGTCTTGGACTAAAGGCACAGGTCAACCTGATGTCGAAATTCGACCGCAAGAATTACTTCTATCCCGATCTGCCGCAAGGGTATCAGATTTCGCAATTCAAATATCCGATTATTGGTGAAGGGGAAGTGAAGATCGAGGCCGACGGCGAGGAGATTACGATTGGCATTGAGCGGCTGCATTTGGAGCAGGATGCAGGCAAATCGATCCATGACCAGCATCCTGAATATTCCTATGTGGATCTCAATCGCTCCGGCGTAGCGCTTATGGAAATCGTCTCCAAACCCGATTTGCGCTCAGCCGAACAGGCCAAGGCCTATGTCACTAAAGTGCGCTCAATCCTGCGCTATCTGGGAACCTGCGATGGCGACATGGAAAAGGGAAATCTGCGCGCCGATGTGAATGTGTCCGTGCGCCGCCCCGGCGAAGAGCTGGGCACACGCTGCGAAATCAAAAACGTCAATTCAATCCGGTTTATCGGTCAGGCAATTGGCATTGAGGCCCGCCGCCAAATCGATATCATTGAAGACGGCGGCACTATTGCCCAGGAAACGCGGCTTTTGGATGTGGCTGCCGGGCAGACGCGCTCAATGCGCTCCAAGGAAGAAGCGCATGATTATCGCTATTTCCCCGACCCGGATCTGCTGCCGCTGGAATTCAGCCAGGCTTTTGTCGATGGGTTGAAAGCCGATTTGGTGGAATTGCCCGACGAAAAACATGCACGCTTTATGCAAGACTATGGCCTGTCAGCTTATGACGCCGGTGTGCTGGTGGCAGAAAAGGAGCACGCTGATTTCTTCGAGGATGTGGTCTTGGGCAAAAGTGCAAATAATGCGGGTGCCGGCCCTGCCACAACAAGCGATGGCGACAAGTCAAGTGCTGGCACTGGCAAAGGCAAGGGCAAAGCTTCGGGGAAATCCAAAGGCAAAAAAGCAGGCAAAGGCAAGGCAGGAAAGACCAAGGCTGCGAAAGGTAAGGCCGCCGCCCGCGATGGTAAGATTGCCGCCAATTGGGTGATCAATGAATTGTTCGGCAGGCTCAACAAAGAAGCGCTCGACATTGCCGCCAGCCCGATGTCGGCGGGGCAATTGGGCAGCATCATAGATTTGATTGCCGATAAATCGATTTCTGGAAAAATCGCCAAGGATTTGTTTGAGATCGTTTGGAGCGAAGGCGGCGAACCGGCGCAAATCGTTGAGGCGCGCGGTATGAAACAGGTCACGGACATGGGCGCCATTGAAGCGGCCGTCGATGACGTGATCGCCGCCAATCCCGGGCAGGTCGAAAAAGCGAAAGAAAAACCGTCATTAGCCGGTTGGTTCGTTGGCCAGGTGATGAAAGCCACCGGCGGCAAGGCCAATCCGCAGGCAGTCAGCGAGTTGGTGAAGAAAAAGCTGGGCGTAGATTAAGCCGCAACCTCATAGATCCTGGCCGATTGCGGGCGTGCGTTATTTTTCGCCATGGTCGCGGCCGTAGCTGTGACGTTGACAAAAGTTGTCACCGAAGTTGTTACCGAAGTTGTCACGGAAATGACGTTATCGACGTAAAACTCAGCATATTGGGTGCGACTCGATCTTGATATGAAGGGTACGGTAAATGCTGCGAAGAGTTTGGCTGTTCTTTTTATTCCTGTTTTTGCTGCCCTTGGTTAGTCACGCCGCTTTTTGGGCAACCCAAGCCCAAGCGCCGAATTGGCATAGCGCCGATTGGTCGTCCTCCGGGCTCCTTCCCCCCGCCTCTTCGCAGCGCCGCGCCGTGGTCTATCTGATGGCGGCACGCACCGGGCGCTGGAAAGGTATATTTGCTCATCACAGTTGGCTGGTGATCAAGCGGCGCGGCGCCAGATCTTATACCCGCTATGATGTCGTTGGCTGGGGCGCGCCAGTGCGCAAGAACAATTACGCGGCCGATGGGCGCTGGTATTCGCACGAGCCGCGGATCATCGCTTCATTGAGCGGCGCGGCAGCACGGCGCGCCATTCCCAAAATCTGGCTGGCGATTTCTCGTTATCCGTTTGCCGCTTATGGCGATTACCACGTATGGCCGGGGCCCAATTCCAATACATTTGTCGCCTTTATTGCCCGCGCCGTGCCGGAACTGGCCGCCGGATTGCTGCCGACAGCGGTGGGAAAAGATTATTCTGAAAGTCTGGTTGGTAAGGTGCCGAGTGGCACCGGCTGGCAGATCTCCTGGCGCGGCATATTGGGCATATCACTGGCCTGGGTCGAGGGATTTGAGATTAATCTGTTTGGTGCGGTGGCGGGGCTCGATCTGCGACGGCCTGCGCTTAAATTACCAGGCTGGGGGCGGATCGGCATGGCAGCGGGGTGAAGCCGCTTGGCCGCTTGTTCATGGACACCCGTTTATAGCCACCCGTTTGTCGCCATCCGCTCTTGGCCGCTCGTTTGTCGCCGGTGAAAACTACACACGCAAAAGACGCCTGCCGAAGTGGCAAGCGCCTGTGCAATTTTAAAAACCCTAAAAGTCTGGCGTTCTTCAGCTGTTGCGACCGACGGCCGCAGGGTCTTACACTTAGCTTTTACTCAGCAGCGCTGGTTGCCGCTGCTTCAGGCTTGTCAGCGGCGCGAGCATAGCCGGCCTCTTTTTTCAGCTGAATGCGGACAGCTTTTGTATTGCCTTGATTTCGCGTAACTTTTTTGCGCGGAATCTTGCGTTTGGCTTTTTTCTTGCGGGTTTCAACATTGCGTGCTGAACGAACTGCTCGGGCGCTCATGGGCTGTCCTCAATTGGGATTGGCGAAAAAAGGGCGCGCTTTAAGCTGCACCCGAAGGTCTGGAATTTGCTTAGAAATTGCGACGCAATCGTTCGCAGGCCCCTGACATAAGCGATTATTGCGCAAACAGCAAGCGCTGGCGGTGCCAATAGGTCATATTTGCCGGCGCAGGACTGGGGCAGGCCTGGCGCAGGCGCGGAATGCGGGCAGTCCGCAATCAATTGCTGGTGGCTGCACCGGCCTGATTAGCCCGCTTCCTGGCCGCTCTGGCCCGTCGCAGCGCTTCTGCCAGGGCGCGGCGCCGGGCCTGGGTCACAGTATTTACAGTTGGCGCGGTCGTTGCCGTCAATGCTGCGGGTGATTTGGCCTTTAGTTGCCCCGACAAGCTCGTGATCGTTTGCCGTGCCGTGGCCAGTTCGGAGCTGGCTTTCCGGGTCATATTTTTTTGCCGCGCCAGTTCTGCTTGCAAACGGTCGCGGCTTTTTTGCAAGGCCAAAGTTCTCTGGCGTTTAGTATCTTGCGTTTTTTGTGCCGCCAGCAATTTTATTTTGGATTTGTTCAATTCGCTCTTCAAAAAACGGTTGGTTTCTTGGGCCCTGCCCAGGTCTTGTTCCGTTTTTGCCAGCTTCGCACGAGCCTGATCGCGCTCTTTTGTGCTGTTGGCGATGGTAGTTTGAAGCTTTAACTGCCGTGATTTGAGACGTTTGATATTCTGCAGCTGTTTACGCAATGTGTCGCGCACATCCGAAATTTTCGCATCACTCGAACCTTGCTGTTTTAACAGGCGTAAATTCTCCTGCAAAGCGGTCCGTTCCGCGGTAAGGGTTTCTTGTTGGGATCGTAATGCGACGTTTTGCGCGCGATATTGCGCAAGCTCCTGGTTTGCCTGTTTTGCACTCAGCACAGCTTGATTTTGTGCTTCGGTAAGGCGCCTGATCTGGTCTTGTTGCTGGCGAAGCAGTGTTTCGCGGGTTGCCATTTTGGGATTAGGCAGATTTTCCGGTAGCGGCCGGTTGTCAACAAAACTGGGTGTAACCTGACCGCTGGCTTGGTTTGCGCCGATCACCAGGCTTTGTGCAAGTAATTGGTTTGGCGCCATGGCGACGATTGTGATGCCTAACAAAGAAACAATTCGGTTCATCGAAACTTTACTCTCTACATTTCCATCACGGCCCTCACGGACAACTGAAACCGGCCGTTGTCAAGGTTGCAAATATGAGGACTTGACTAACAGTGGTTTGGCCGCAACGTCAAAAGACAAAGTATTAACGTTAGCCTGGTTCGCCAGGAAAACCGAAGAAGCGCACTTAACGCGTTTAAAAAGCCATCGAAATCGGGCGGTCTCAAGACCATTGCGGATTCTGTATTATATTCGGCCACGGATCAGTTGCGCAGTAATGTAAAAGTTAAGAACATCCGCGCAACCATTTGATGGCGTAAGAAAATAGAGAAAATTTTGTCGATTTATAATGTTGGAATGGCGGTGCTAAATCCGGCGCGCGCCCTTGCCGCGTCCTTGCATTGAAAAAATAATCTCTTTTCAGCGTGCCAAGTAGCATGAAATCCGCGCTAAATCCCAGCGTTGCAGTCGCGTATTTTCCAACTGGCCTTTTGTCTGGCTTTCGGCCTTTGAGCGCGGAGGCGAATGTCGGATTTTGGGGCGTTTAGAATGGCAAAAAATGCATCACAAACCCTATTTGTCATTAACAATTTGTGGCATGTTTTTCACTGATTTCATTAATTTCACCATTCCGCCCCAATATCCTGTTGAAAACTTGCCATGGCGTGTGTTCTGCTGTTAGGCATCTCAGCAAGAGGTACACGTGACGGTTGATTAGTTCAAAGCGTTCAGGAGTTTTACAATGCAGTACAAAGGTCCTTTCATGAGGCTCGTATTGAGCGGGTTCTTGATAATCGGAGCCTTGGCGGTTCTTCCAGCTCATAAAGCTCGGGCCCAGGAAGATCGCGGTGCCGGCGTTGTCATTTCTTCCGACAAAACGTTGATGAACCAGAACACGGTGAAAATTGTTTCTGGCAAGCTCAGCGGCACGCATCTGCCGATCGTGGAAGATATGGCGACTGTTTTGGATAATGGCGATAAATTGCGGGTATTGGCGATTATCGGCAAGGGCACCGCGCAGAACGTTGCCGACGTCCTGTATCTCAAAGGTATCGATATGGGGATTACCCATGCCAATGTGATGGCCTATTTCAAGCGGCTGGGGTCGGTTGGTCCAAATCTGGATGGTCGGCTGGTCTACATTACAACCTTGTTTAACGAAGAACTGCATGTGGTGGCGCGGCGCGGGATTAAGGATTTTTCGCAACTGGCGGGACAGGCGGTCAATTTCGGCGAAGCAGGTACGGGGACACGCCTGACAGCCAAGCTGGTATTCGACAGCTTGAAAATCAAAGTTAAGCCAGTATATCTGGCGCAATCCGATGCTCTTGAAAAAGTCCGCAGCGGAGAAATCGCGGCAACTATATTGCTTGCCGGTAAGCCTGCTGGCGCGTTGCAAAAACTGCGCAACAGCAGTGATTTTTCGTTGCTACCGGTGCCGTTTGAAGAAGCGCTGGAGAAAGATTATCTGCCGTCAACTTTGACCAACAAAGATTATCCGGACTTGATCGCAGAAGGTGACAGCATTGATACAATCGCTGTTACGGCAGTGCTCGCCTCCTATAATTGGAATAAAGGGGGGGATCGCTATCGGCGGCTAAAAACTTTCGTCGATGCATTTTTTACAAAGTTCCCTCAGTTCAGAAAAAAACCTCGGCATCCGAAATGGGGTGAAGTGAATCTGGAAGCGACTTTGCGCGGCTGGAAAAGATTCCCCTACGCGCAAGAATGGCTCAATTCTCATCGATCAGCCAGGGCTGCCAAACCAGCCGCCGCCAATGTCGTCGCGGCAGGACCAACTACGTTCCGCGATTTCATCGGCTCAACTGGCAGCACCGGTGCCGCTCCTGTTGATAAGGCATTATTTGCAGAGTTTATGAAATGGAAACAATCGCAAGGCGGCGCCGTGTCTAACGCAAGTAGCGGGCTGCAGGTTCCAAGCTCAGCCCCGCGGGCGCCGTCGTCTCCGGCCGCCAAACCGGCTGCAACTGGGTCGCGGTTGTGGTAGGAACTGTCAGCCAACTTCTTCCCAGAACAAGGCGCGCAATTGTTTCTCAATCCGGCAATTGTTACTCAAGCCGACAATTGCTCCTCAATCCGATTGAACATACAAGCAAGCCCAATCGGACAAGCCGGCTTTATCGAAGGCCAAGCTTAACCGACGCAAGCTTAACCGACATATGAGCCTTGGTCGGAAGTTTAAGCTTTGTCGGATGGAAATGAGAGCAGGACGAACAAATATTTTGAGCGCCTCTTCATCATTAAATCGCGCTCACCGTAATATGGACACCTTGAGCAGATTCAATGGAACAATAAGTTGAGGAATAGGCTTTGGGCAATGCAGTCGTAGACTATTCTGAAGTGTTTTAAGTTCGAGTAAGAAACTTATAGGGCAATGAAATCAATAAATTTGCAAAATTACAAAATTTGGCGTCGTTACAATGCGAAGTTGGCGGTTTGGGGTAAACCTGTGATAAGGCAGCCAATAGTGTTGGGGGCTCTGGGCGCGGTATTTATGGTGCTGCCGGCGGTGATACAATCGTCTTATGCAGAACAATCGCAGGCGCAGAACGGCCTTACGCAGAACGGCCTTATGCAAAACGGGCGTACAAAGCAGAACGGCTTTGTGAGACTGGCCCAGGCGGCATCGGCGAAAGCTGGTCAAAGCCTGCAAGTCGGAAAGGTAATTGTTGCCAAGCCGGGTGAGACGGTAGCTGTTCCAGTTAAGACAAAGTCTAGCGCGCCCATCGCATCAACTTCGCATGTAATCATCGATGGAGCGCCATCATGGTTGAAATTGACCAAGGGGGAAGCCGTTGGTGATGGTGTGTGGTTGTTGCGCGCGTCGGAGCTCGCCAATCTGCAAATGAAACTGCCAGCCACCGCTAAAGGCGAGCATGAAATGAATGTGTTGCTCGTCGACAAGGATGGCAAAATCGTTTCAGAAGCACAGATGGCACTAAACGTACAAACCGGTGCAGCTGGCGGTGCCGGTGGAGCCGGAGGTAAAACATGGCAGTCGTTACTGGGTGGCGGTGGTGTTGCACCGGGGGCTGCTGTGCCGCAGCCGCGCAAAATTGTCAAAAAACCAAACCCGCCGGCCGCCAAGGCCAAACAGTCAGCCACTTCAAAAATGAATGACAAGCAAAAACGTGACTACGCCAAATATTTGGTAAGAGAGTGCACGACCTGTCATAGCCTGTTCGGTGACGATAGCGGTATTCCCGTGATGATCGGCATTAAAGTTGATCGCTTCGTTGACACTATGCAGCTGTACCGTGATGGCAAGCGTGACAATCTGGCAATGATCAATGTGGCGCGCTCGCTGGACGATGGACAAATCGATGCCCTGGCAAACTATCTGGGTGGTGTGCGTCCGGCCGCGAAGATCAAACAGGCCCGTGCAACGGCGGCAAATAATGGAAGTATCCTGGGCGGCGGTGCGGCGCCGGGGGCCGCGGTCGCAAGCAGACCGGTCGCCCGCACTTCTTCTGGACGGATTGCGCAGCCTTCGTTAACTCTGTCAAAACGTAAAATTACGCCAACCAAATTAAAGCGTGCGGATCGCTGGGTGGCAAAGGGGCGCGCCTTGTTAAAGGCCGGCCGTGTGGCCCAGGCCAGATTGTGGTTCAAGCGGGCGGCTGAATATGGAGTTGCGCAGGCGGCCATGTTATTGGGATCTTCCTTTGATCCTAATTTCCTGATTTCGCGATCGGGCAGTGGGCTAATCCCCGATGCCGGACAGGCCAAAAATTGGTACCAATATGCACGCCAACTCGGCTCGCAGGTTGCCGGACAACGACTTGCCAATCTGCCGGCGGGATAACAAAGTTGACGATATATAAACTCCATATAGACCGATTTAATAACGGTCTGGAGGCGTAAGGGAGATGGCGGCAAGACATACTGGGGTGCAATGCCGTTGATCGAGATGGGTAGCCAAAATTAAGGCGCTGGGACAGGAAGTATAAGATGGGTTTGATTAATCGACGCGATGCCACAAAGTTGATTGGTGGTGCCGGTGTGGCAGCTGCCACGGTCGGTGTTGCAACTGGGCAGGCATTTGCGCAATCAAATGCGCCGCGCATTAATCGCGGGGCGCGGGCGAAAGTCATTATAATCGGCGGTGGTGCTGGCGGGGGAACGCTGGCGCATGTGATGCGTCGAGGATCTCCAGAAATCGACGTAACGATTATTGAGCCAAAGCGGATTTATACCACTTGTTTTTTCTCAAACTTGTATCTTGGCGGCCTGCGCCCCTTTGAATCACTAGAGCATGATTATAAGGGCTTGCAGAGTTTGGGCGTCAATATGGTGCATGAATTTGCCGTCGCCATTGACGCGGATCGCAAATTTGTTCGCCTGCGCAACGGTGTGTCATTGGCTTATGACAAACTGGTCCTGTCGCCGGGCATAGATTTCAAATATAGCGCCATTCCAGGCTATTCCAGAGCCGCCGAAAATGTCATGCCCCATGCCTATAAAGCCGGGACGCAGACCAAAATTCTGGCTAGCCAGTTGCGCGCCATGCCTGACGGCGGCGTTGTTGTCATAGCGCCGCCAACCAATCCTTTCCGCTGTCCTCCAGGGCCCTATGAGCGCACCTGTATGATCGCCCATTATCTGAAAAATCATAAACCGCGTTCCAAGTTGATCTTGATTGACCCAAAGAGAAGTTTTTCAAAGCGCCCCTTATTCATGCAGGCGTTTAACGAAGACTATAAGGGAATTGTGGAGGTCCATCTGACCGACGACATTGATGATCAGGCCATTGCACGGGTTGATCCCAATACAATGCAGATTGTGACCAAGGCTGGTTTGAAGATCAAAGCGAATGTTGCCAATATCATCCCGCCGCAGCGTGCGGGTGCGATTGCGCGGCTCAGCGGCTGCACCGAGGGAGATTGGTGTCCGGTAGCGGCGGATAATTTTGAATCCACCAAGGTGAAAGATGTTTATGTGATCGGCGATTCGTCGGTTGCTGGCGACATGCCCAAATCGGCGTTCTCTGCCAACTCACAAGCTAAATCCGTTTCCAATGATTTGGAAG
>JAJRRE010000470.1 GCA_024279745.1 Alphaproteobacteria bacterium | reverse complement strand
GGCACGCCCGACGATATCATGGCATCGCCCGACAGCCTTACAGGCCAATATCTAACCGGCGTCAAGCAGATCCCGCTGCCGATGACCCGCCGCCCGCCCGATAAAACCCGGCAGATCAGTGTGAGCGGCGCCTGCGAAAACAATCTCAAGAATATCAGCGCGCAGATCCCGCTTGGTCTGCTCACTTGTGTCACCGGCGTCTCAGGTGGCGGCAAATCAACCTTCTTGATCGATACGGTTTATCGCGGCGTGGCGCGCAAACTGAATAATTCGCGCACGCTTCCCGGCCAGTATGAGCGGCTCGATGGGCTGCAACATTTGGACAAAGTAATCGATATCGACCAATCACCGATTGGCCGCACGCCGCGATCCAACCCGGCTACTTATACCGGCGCCTTCACACCGATCCGCGATTGGTTTTCCGGCCTGCCCGAAGCCAAGGCGCGCGGCTATGCCCCCGGCCGTTTCTCCTTCAACGTCAAGGGCGGGCGCTGTGAAGCGTGCCAGGGCGATGGTGTAATCAAGATCGAGATGCATTTTTTACCGGACGTTTATGTGACCTGCGATCAGTGCCGGGGCAAGCGCTATAACCGCGAAACCCTGGAGGTGAAATTCAAGGACAAAAGCATTGCCGACGTGCTCGATATGACCGTCGAGGAAGGCGCCGATTTCTTCAAGGCGGTGCCGAGCATTCGCGACAAGCTGATTACACTGCACCGGGTCGGCCTGGGCTATATCAAGATCGGCCAGCAGGCGACAACGCTGTCGGGCGGCGAAGCGCAGCGCATCAAGCTGGCCAAAGAGCTATCCAAACGCGCTACCGGGCGCACGCTTTATATTCTCGATGAACCAACTACGGGTCTGCATTTTCACGACGTCGCCAAGCTTCTGGAAGTGCTGCATGAGTTGGTCGCCGGCGGTAATACGGTGGTCGTTATCGAGCATAATCTGGAGGTCATCAAGACCGCCGACTGGCTCATTGATCTGGGCCCCGAAGGCGGCGATGGCGGCGGTGAGATCGTTGCTGTCGGCACGCCCGAAGATGTCGCCGCAAGCCCGCGCAGTTATACCGGCGCCTATTTGAAGGACATACTGAAACGCCGCCCGGCGGCATCAAGGTCTGCCAGCAAAAGGTCAACTTCAAAGGCCGGCGCCAAAAGGTCTACGGCCAAGGCCGGTGCCATGGCAAAATCGGCAACCAAATCCAAACGCACCGGCGGCGGCAAGGGCAAACGCCACGCAGTGGAGTAATGCACTTCCATGTAAGCTTAATACTACCGGCCGAGCAGGTGCTTTATTGCAATCAAGTCGCTAATTTTCAACGGCCCGACCCCAGCCGCCTTTGTCGCCGCGCATGATTTGTAGCCCCTTCCCCCCGCAATGCGACCTTGCTACAACCAGACATGACAAAATTCCTAATCATCCTGGGCTCCTATGCGGCAGCTGTGTTTTTTGCGTCGATGGCGATCGATAAATTGCGGCTGGGGCGCTTGCCCGGCGACATCGTGATCAAACGCAAACGCGGCAAAAAGCCGATTTATCTGCCTATTGCCACGACCATGCTGCTTAGTTTCACCATTAGTTTTCTCTATTGGCTGAGCGTCTAGATGATGTTGTCATCGCTGGGTTCGGCGGTCCGGCTGACCATTGGGGCCAAATTTTCCCAGCATCACACAGTCCGCCGCCTACTAGCACATTCCATTGAAATTGTTTTTCACGCAATAAATTGATCCCTGTTTACCGTTCTTAACCGTTTTTGTGGTTACTAGGCAGTAGCTTCTATGGGCAGAAGCGTGAGTTCGGAGGCGGGTATGGGCACCAAAACCTTAACTAAAAAAACATTATTGCTGCGCGAGCGCCTGAAAGAAAGCGTTGAGCAAACCAAACACCGGCAAATGCGGGGGCAAATCTCGCCAAACCTTCCGGTGTCTGCGTCTGCGTCTGCTTCTGCGCGCCCAAGCCAAGCAATGGCTGCATCGGCGCCGGCGGCTCCCGTCTCAGTTACTGCTGCACCGACTACGGTTGCAGATAAGGCCTCAACCGTCTCAACCGTCTCAACCGCATCAACAGTCACTGGGCCGCAAGCAACACAAAATCCGTTGTCCACACCCAAGCCTGCGCAAACCAAACCACCCGTTGCAGACTTGGTTCAACCTGCCGATGGAGCACCTGGCAGCCCCGCAGCAACACCAACAGCTGCCAAGGAACGTACCGGCACAGCCAAGACAAGCACCGGCAAAACACCGGTTGAACCAGAGCAAAAAGCGCACGCGACATCGATCTCGTCCACGATCTTGGCCCGTCTGCCTAAATCCACATCGACGCGACTTGCCGGGGAAAAATCTGACGACGTCAGTAAAAAGGGTGATCAAGCCCCTACGGACATGCGTTTTTCGCGCCGCAAAGCCACGGATCTGGCGGGCTATGTTTGCAACGAGGGAAACACAATTAAAATTCCCGTTGTTATTAACGATTTATCGGCCACGGGGGCGCGGTTTACGTTGGACCGCAAGTCGCACAAGGCATTTAATTCGACACCGGCAATAGCGGAGAAATTCCAACTTTATATTATCTATGACCGCTTGTATGTGCGCTGCAAGACCCAGTGGCGTGATGGCAATTCCTATGGGGTCCGCTATTTATCCGCCCCGCAGTTCTACTGACAAGCCGGCATTTAGGGATACTGGGTCAACGGTTGCCAGACCAACAGTTGACAGGCCAACAGTTGCCGGGCCAATGCCCGTCTTCATATGACCGCCCTGCCGCTGCCCCTGCACTTGTGCTTGTGCTTTGAGCGTTCATAAGTCAGACTGGATTGCCATGTCGCAACATTGTCAATCAAACCCGATTAAAAATTGTTTTAAATTTATGCTCATGGCCTGCTTGTGCTTGAACGGTATTTTGATCACCGGCGGGGCGGCTCAAACGGTACCCGGGACCACTGCCCCGCTGTCGTCATCGTCGTCATCGTCGTCATCGTCGTCATCGTCGCTAAATGACAAACTCAAACAGACAAGAAAAACAAACCAAGCCACCAAATCAAAATCTAAGGCAAAACCAAAAGCCAAGACCGGGAGCAAACCGCCCCCAATTACATTTGACGATTTTCTCGACCGTTTAATGATGGCAGAATCCGACGGCCGCGACGAGGCCGCCAATTCACGCTCCAGCGCGCGCGGGGCCTTCCAGTTTATTGACGCTACGTTCTTATTCGTGATGCGGCGACATT
>JAJRRE010000469.1 GCA_024279745.1 Alphaproteobacteria bacterium | reverse complement strand
GACAATCGCGACAACGCCGCTCAACCCGCTTGCATAGCGCCAGCCATCGGCCCCGCCCCAAACAAGCGCAATCGTCGGCAGGCTGAGAGCAGCGGCAGCAGAGCCAAAATTTCCCCAGCCGCCATAAATGCCCTGCGCCACACCAACCTGCCGGGCGGGAAACCACTCGGAAATCATGCGAATGCCGATCACAAATCCGGCGCCGGTAAAGCCGAGCAAAAACCGCGTGATGGCTAGCGTCGTGAAATCCGTGGCAAAGGCAAAGGCCAGACACAAAATCCCGGCCACTACCAGCAGACCGGTGAACATGCGCCGCGGCCCCAGTTTATCGACCAGCATACCGACGATTACGCGCGCGGGGATGGTCAGCGCAACATTGAGAATGAGCAGGGTTTTGATTTCGGGCTCCGACAATCCCAGATCGTCGCGAATAGCAGCCAGCAGCGGCGCATGGTTGAACCACACGAAGAATGAAATAAAGAACGCGAACCAGGTGAAGTGGAGCGTCTTGATCGGCGCGGAAAGTTTAAACAGATTAAGGCTGCTGGACGGACTGCGCGGCATGGGTCTTCGCCTTTAGAGTGTCGGGGCTGGGCGCCTGGCTGCCAATTGCGGCGCCTAGCGAGTGGCGCTTGGCGGGTGGCTGGTGGCGGGCGGCGGGCGGCGTCAAAACTGGTTAACTCAACGCAACCGCCATGCCAGCTGCCGCGGCAATCACTTAACACGTTGATATAACACAAGTTATACACACAGCGCTGACAGCGATTGAGGCAGCATTGGCCCCTCCGCGCAAGTAATTTAAGCAATTCGCGATTCTGCTGCCGAATTTTTGTGCAATGCGCAATTTATATTCACGGTGCCTAATATTCAAGCAGGTCCCGCCCATGCACAACTTTACGGCATCAGATATTATAGGCGCTATTACAATCACTTAGCCAATGAAAACACTATGGCATGGCTCTTGCTTTGTGGTTAACCAATTGGCTATCGGCCGACGCACTACTGCTGCGACGCAACATTAAACCCGCGCACATCGCCGAACTGGCCCCATTTCGCAAATGCCCGGTTAGCGGGCGAATCGGGAGACGCTTGATGAAGGATAAACTGGTGACAAGAGAAAAACTGGTCGTCATCGGCAATGGCATGGCCGGCATCCGCTGCCTTGAGGATTTGCTGAGCGCCGCACCCGAGCTGTACGACATAACCGTGTTCGGTGCTGAGCCTTACGGCAATTACAACCGCATCTTGCTGTCTCCGGTTTTGGCGGGTGAAAAAACCATCGACGAGATCATGCTCAACGATCTGAACTGGTACTTTGAAAACAATATTACCCTGAACAAGGGTCGAACCGTCGTTGAAATTCGCCGTGACCGCAAGGTCGTGATCGCCGATGACGGCTCTGAGACGCCCTATGATGTGCTGCTGATCGCAACCGGTTCCGATCCAGTCCTGCTGCCCCTGCCCGGCAAAGACCTGCCCGGCGTTATCACCTTCCGCGATATCCATGATGTCGACCAGATGCTAGATGCGGCGAAGTCCGGCAAGAAGAACGCGGTTGTCATTGGCGGCGGCCTGCTTGGACTGGAAGCAGCCAACGGGTTGATGAAAAACGGCATGGCCGTAAGCGTTATTCACTTGATGGATACGCTAATGGAACGGCAGATGGATGAGACCTCCGGCGCCATGCTGAAAGCGTCCTTGCTGGAGCGCGGCATGACGTTCCATATGAATGGGCGCACCAAGCAGATTATTGGCGACAAGAAAAGCGGCGTGCAGCGGGTCGAGTTGGAAGATGGCAGCACGATCGACGCCGATCTGGTGGTGATGGCGGTGGGTATCCGTCCAAGCATTGAGCTGGCACAAAAGGCCGGCATCCACTGCGAACGCGGCATTGTTGTCGACGACACCATGCTCACCTATGCACCGGGGATTTATGCGGTTGGCGAATGTGCGCAGCATCGCGGCCAGGCTTATGGTCTGGTGGCGCCCCTGTTTGAGCAGGCAAAAGTCTGCGCCAATCATCTCTCGCGCCGCGCCTTTGCCAGCTATAAAGGCTCAATGACCTCAACCAAGCTGAAGGTCACCGGCATCGACTTATTCTCCGCTGGCAATTTTGCAGGCGGCGAAGGCACGGAGGAGCTTTTGCTGCAGGATGAAAAAGCCGGCGTCTACAAAAAGCTGATCTTGCAGGACAACCGCATTACCGGCGCTGTGCTCTACGGCGATGTGATCGACGGCGCCTGGTATT
The DNA here is from genome assembly GCA_024279745.1 of Alphaproteobacteria bacterium. Taxonomy (GTDB): domain Bacteria; phylum Pseudomonadota; class Alphaproteobacteria; order Rhizobiales; family Hyphomicrobiaceae; genus JAJRRE01. Next base: position 2,186 of record JAJRRE010000469.1, on the reverse strand, counting down.
ACCAATTGATGCGCGACGGGTCCGACATTTCCGATCTGCGCCGCCAATTGCTGATCGGTCAGGCCAATCTGGGTGATGCGGGCCATGGCGGCATCAATGTCGCGGCAATGTCGAACAGCGCGGAAATCTGCGGCTGTAACGGCGTGTGCAAAGGCGACATCGTGCACGCTATATCTGACAAAGGTTTGTTCACTCTCGATGATGTGCGCAAACACACCAAAGCATCGTCCTCCTGCGGCTCGTGCACCGGCCTTGTCGAGCAGATTTTGCAGACGGTTCTGGGCGGCGATTATTCACAAGCGCCGAAAGAAAAGCCCCTATGCGGCTGTACCGACCACCCCCATGACCGGGTGCGCCGAACCATCCTTGAACAGGAACTGAAAACCATTCCCGACGTCATGACCTTCCTGGAATGGCGCAATAAAAACGGCTGTGCGTCCTGCCGCCCGGCACTCAATTATTATCTGCTGTGCGCCTGGCCCGGCGACTACATTGATGACGGCCAGTCACGTTTCATCAATGAGCGCGCCCATGGCAATATCCAAAAAGACGGGACTTATTCGGTCGTGCCGCGCATGTGGGGCGGGTTGACAAATCCCAAAGAACTACGCGCCATTACCGATGTGGTGGACAAATTCAACGTCCCGGAAATTAAAGTCACCGGCGGCCAGCGCATTGATTTGTTCGGCATTGCCAAAGAGGATTTGCCAGCAGTATGGCGCGATCTGGGTAAGGCGGGCATGGTCTCCGGCCACGCTTACGGCAAAGCGTTGCGCACGGTCAAAACCTGTGTCGGATCGAGCTGGTGCCGCTTTGGCACGCAAGATTCCACCGGCCTTGGCGTCAAGCTGGAAGAGATGACCTGGGGCACATGGACGCCGCATAAATACAAAATGGCCGTCTCCGGTTGCCCGCGCAACTGCGCCGAAGCGACCATCAAGGATTTGGGCGTTGTCGCCGTCGACAGCGGTTATGAGTTGCATGTCGGCGGTAATGGCGGCGTCAAAGTGCGTGTGACCGATCTTCTTTGCAAGGTCGATAGCGAAGACGAGGTTCTGGAATATGCCGGCGCATTTTTGCAGCTCTACCGCGAGCAGGCGCACTATCTTGAGCGCACCGCACCGTGGATTGAGCGCGTTGGTCTGCCCTTCGTCAAGCAGCGCATTGTCGATGATGCGGACGGGCGGTTGAAACTGTTTGAGCGCTTCAAATATTCGCAAAAATTCTCGCAAAACGACCCCTGGGCCGAGCGCGCCAACACCACGACCCACAGTGCCGAATACACCCCCATCAAGGAGCTGGTTTAGTTATGAGCAAGAATTCATCACCTGAAACCGAACCCAACTGGACCAAGATTGGCCGCGTTGAAGACATCACACGGCTGGGCTCGCGGATCATCAAGCGCGAGGCGGGAAATATCGCCCTGTTCCGCACTCAGGACGACCAGGTCTATGCCATAGCCGACAAATGCCCGCATAAAGGCGGCCCGCTCAGCCAGGGCATTGTGCATGACTGTTTCGTCACCTGCCCGTTGCATAACTGGGTGCTCAATCTGAAGACCGGTATGGCCGCCGCGCCCGATGAAGGCCATGTCCCGACTTATCCGGTGCGCGTCGATAATGGTGTAATCTTTCTCGATCTGGCAGTGGGAAAGTCTTCCACGGCGGCGATCAAACAATGTGCTTAGGCCCGCCCGTCATTCCTATGCGTCCTTGGCCTATGCGTCCTTGGCCTATGCGTCCCTGGCCTATGCGTCCCTGGCCTATGCGTCCCTGGCCTATGCGTCCTTGGCCTATGCGTCCTTGGCCTATGCGTCCTTGTGCAGGGGCCGCATGAGCGGCGTGCCCAATATATGATATTCGCGTGATTACCTTCCTTTACGCCAAAAGATGCCTTCTCGCCGCCCAACTCCTGCGCCATTAAAGCCCAATGAGACCAGTGCTGGCGCGTGGTTGGCGAGCGCGCCCGATTTGGCAATATGGGGCGCATAATGAAGCGCGCCTTAACAGGGCTTCAAACATTATGTGCTTGGCTAGTGGTCCAAGGCGACGGTCCAGGCCGCAGGTTCGGGGGGAGCCGATACTTGACGCACAACTCAACAGAACCCGACACGGCCACCGGCGTTGCACGCCGCCGCAGCACATCGATCAGTTTGTGGCGACGTGCGTTATTGGGTTTGGCGCTAT
>JAJRRE010000468.1 GCA_024279745.1 Alphaproteobacteria bacterium | reverse complement strand
TCGCCGCCGTCACCGCCATTTTCTAAACTGTCATCAACCTGAAATCCCGCCAGTGTGATCATGATGCGGGCCAGTTGATCAATTTTTACCGGCTCGCCCATATCGAGCAAGAAAACATCGCCGCCCCGCGCCATTGCCCCCGCCTGGATCACCAATTGCGCCGCTTCAGGAATGGACATGAAATAGCGAATAATCTCGCGGTCCGTAACGGTCACCGGTCCGCCCGCTTTGATCTGTGCCGTGAACCGGCGCACAACTGACCCCGATGAGGCAAGGACATTGCCAAAGCGCACCATGGTAAAAATTGTGGTGCCGTTGCCACGCGCCGCGTGCGCCTGCAGAACCAACTCGGCCAGACGCTTGCTGGCGCCCATGACATTGGTTGGGCGCACTGCTTTGTCGGTCGAGATCAATACAAAACGCTCCACTTGCGCCGCTTGCGCCGCCTCCACCATCGCCAAAGTTCCAAATGTATTATTGCGCAACCCCGAAATCGGATTTAGCTCGACAATTGGCACATGCTTGTAGGCGGCTGCATGATATACTGTTGCCACGTTATACTCCTCCAACAGGCGGCGCATGGCGGTACTATCGAGTGTATTGCCCAGCCGGGCGATAATTTTGACAGACTGGGGTTTGATAGACTGGGGCTTGACCGTCTCAGGCTGGTTGGCCTGCTGGTTGGCGCCCGCCGCCTTGTCCTGGCCAAAAGCATTTTCTTGCCGTACTGCGCGTTCGCGGATTTCCATCTCGATATCGTACAAAGCCACTTCGGATAATTCAAAAAGAATAAGCGTAGCTGGGTTGAGCTGCAAAACCTGCCGCGCCAGTTCCGAACCAATTGAGCCGCCTGCACCGGTGATCAACACGCATTTGCCTTGAACATCGCGCGTCAGCAATGTCACGTCGGGCGGAACCGGATCGCGGCCCAAAATATCATCGACACTGATAGAGCGAATATCGGATATGGAAATTTTCCCGCTGGCAATCTCGCCTAGACTTGGTACTGTTTTTACGCTGACAGGATAGGCCTCCAATGAGGCCACAATTTCCTGTCGCCGTTTGCGTGTTGTAGATGGCAGTGCCAGCAATATTTCCGTCACGTTATGGCGTGCGATCAACTCGCCAATCTTATCGGGCGCGCGTACCTTGATGCGGCCAACTTTCTGCCGCCACAAGGAAGCGTCATCATCGATAAAAGCAATTGGGTGATGGCTCCCGCCCTGCTCAAGTTCTTTGGCCAACACATTTCCCGCACTGCCTGCGCCAAAGATAAGGACGTTGATCCGATCGAGTTTTGAAACGGTTTGGTGGGCTACAGCGGTGCCCAGCAAATTGGCGATGAGCGTGCGCGCGCCGATGGTCAATACCATGCCCAACAGCCAAACCAAAATAAAAGCCGAGCGTGGAAAAATTCCGTCCACGCGGGTCATTGCAACCACCGTCCCCCAAGCCAGCACGGTAACGCTCATAGCGTATAAAATTCGCCGATTGCCAACCATATCGATATAACGGGTCACTAATCGATACAGGCCAAAACTTTGAAAAACAATGACACCAAAAACCGGCACGACCATCAACAAGACAAAAAATGGTAAATTGGGCGGCACATAAAATTCGCCAAGCCGAAGCGAAAAAGCCAGCCAGACAGCCAGCGCCAACAGCGCCCCATCATTGATCATGAGCATAAGCCGTTTCACAGCGCGCGGCAGCCGCACAAGACGGTCAAAACTATCCAAACCCAGCTCCAATTTCAAACGAAGGCATCCAGTTGACACGAGGTTGCCACGGTGTTTCGCCCACCGTCTCTTTGCCGTCTCCAATAATCAAGTGATTTCTATAAGGTCAGTCAACAAGATATGCAATTAGGCAGGCCGGCGCTTGAGTTAACGGTACCGAACGGCACTGTTTGTGTCACCTGGGGTGTAACCGCGCGCCCTGGCATTGCGGGGTGAGCCGAGGCCAAAGGTGATCTAATGAATATTTGGAGTATTGCCTGAACTTTGCCCCCCCCCAACAAAGACACATTGCCAAAGCGCCGAATTGTTGAGGTGTTAAGCAACGAAGTGTTACATTGCCAATGCCCGATTGCAGATCAAGGCGGTACTCATTTGACAGCTTGCGTCATTACGGCGTCAAGCGCCGCGCAGGTAAGCTCGATATGCTGCGATGTTAATGTCGGATGGACCTGGAACATAAGCGCTGTTTCGCCAAGCTCGTGGGCCACCGGCAGGCGCTTCTCAGGTTGCAATCCCAAATCCTGAATCGCCTTCTCCAGATAAATCTCCGGGCAGGAACCAGAATAACATGGCACACCATTACTTCTGATCTCGTCGACAATACGATCCCGCGACCAGCCGGATTTCAGGGCATCGGCCTCAATAAATACATAGCATTTATACCAAGCATGTTCGACATGGTTCGGCATTTCAGGCACGCGCAACCCAGTACATTTGCGCGCAAAGTCCTGTATTGCTGTGCCATTTGCCCTGCGCGCTTCATGCCACTGTTCTATTTTACTCAGTTGCACCCGGCCAATCGCAGATTGCATTTCTGTCAATCGACCATTGGTGCCAATACAGTCATGCAGCCAGCGAAAACCAGAATTGTCAAAGGGTTCGTTGATAGCGTGCCATGACTTCCCGTGATCTTTGAGAGACCAGATCGCCGCCCAACGCTCTTTGTCATTAAGCGTAATCATGCCGCCTTCACCGCCAAGAGTTATGACTTTTTCCTGGCAGAAAGACCAAGCACCAATGTCGCCAATGGCACCAACCGGGCGGCCGCAATATCTCGCTCCGTGGGCCTGTGCGCAATCTTCAACAACGAACAGATTATGTGCTTTTGCAAGATCGAGAATTGGGTTCATGTCGCACGGCCAACCGGCCAAATGAACGCATAAGATTGCTTTGGTTTTGGAAGTAATTAACGGCGCGATTGTTTCTGCTGTTATGTTTTGGCTATCACGATCAACGTCGGCAAAAATTGGTATCCCACCTTGCCAAATAACTGACGTTGCCGAAGCTATGAACGAGCGCGCCGTTACAATTACTTCGTCACCTGGGGATATTCCCAGTGCTTTCCAGGCCAATTCCAGCGCCACCGTGCCGTTGGTCAACGCTACCGCATGGTCTGCTTCGCAAAATTCCGCAAATTCAACTTCGAAAGCCCGGCCTTCGCTACCAGTCCAGTAATTTACCTTTCCGGACAACAAAACCTGCTCGACACGACCAATTTCTTCCTGTGAAAACACAGGCCATTTGGGCCAAGAAGGGTTTGTCATCAGTAGGTTCCCGGAGCGATGTAAACGAATCAAAGTAAAATCATACCGCTAAATTGCAAGTCGGCATATAATGGTTCCCACAATGAACACTGTTTCAGTCTATAGACCCAAGGCATAATAGCCAAGCATCCCTATCATCACAAATGCCCTTTATCCATTCACGGGCCTGAAATAGGTAGAAACACTTAGGTGTGATTTAATGCACTAATAGTCGGGTAACGCAATCTTGCACTCCATTTTGCCAGGCGGGCTGCGCTTGGCCGAAGCAATTCAGTACTTTAGTGCAATTCAATTGCGAATTCATCGGTCGTTGCGCAGCAGTCGGATAGTCTGACGTCGAAATTTGGTTCACTGTAGCATTTGGACCACCAACCGCTTCTGATTGGTTGAAAATTTCGCGAGCAAAGTCACACCAACTGGTCGTGCCGCCGCCGGCTATATGATAAACACCCCAGGGCGCATTTTGATTTTCACCGCAGATCTGACGGGCAATATCCAAGATTGCCTGGGCCAAATGCGGCGCATAAGTCGGACTGCCAATCTGGTCACCAACAACGCCTATTTCATGGCGGGTCTTTGCCAAACGCAACATGGTTTTAACAAAATTCTGCCCAAACGGGCTGTACACCCAAGCTGTCCGCAAAATAATATGTTTGGGATTTGCCTCTTGTACAGCCAGCTCGCCAGCCAATTTCGAGCGCCCATAAATGGTGGCCGGCTGCGGCGGATCTTCTTCAACATAAGCTTCAGGTTTTGTGCCATCGAACACATAATCTGTCGACAAATGGATAATTGCTGCACCGCGCTCGGCCGCCGCCTGCGACAGCATCTGCGCGCCATCGCGATTAAGCGCAAACGCCGCTTCAGCGTCGCTTTCTGCTTTGTCTACAGCCGTATATGCGGCTGTGTTAATCACCACATCGGGACGCACTTCAGCAAGCGCGCGCGTAATTGTTTTCATTTCACAAATATCGAGTGCCGGGCGGCCAATCGCACATGCGTCCACATCAGCACAACCTGGCGCTGCCTCGGCCAAAGCCCGGGCCACCTGCCCTTGCCATCCTGCAATCAAAAGCCGCATGTTTCAAATTTCCTCAAATTGGCCGATACCGACAGCCGGGATGATAGCTCAAATCTAGTTTCAAAACATGATGCGTCAAGCCCGGCGCCTTTAGATGTGACGACTATAGGCCAAGATATGACTGGCCTGCCAATCGCAGAGCAGGAGCAGCACAGGTATCGAGGTTGAAACCATGTGAATACAGCAACACATCTGAAATTGTTTTAGAGTTAACCCAGCCTTCTACATTAAAAAAGTTTTCTTCGGCAGATCCCGGACACTGCCTCATTGTTGTTTGAAAGCGCGGCGCATTTGATCCCGCAGCGGTTGCATTAAATAGGCGAAGGCTGTGCGGTCCCCGGTCCTCATATGGATCTCAACGGGCATTCCTGGAACCAGTTTTAGATCGCCCAATTTCTCCATCTCCCCCGCCAGCAGACTTATCCGCGCCAAATAATACCCGATCTGCGTTTGCGGATCAGAGGTCAGATCGGCACCAACGCGCTCAATCATGCCGTTCAGTTCAGGAGTTGTGCGCTGATTAAAGGCTGAGAAGCGAATGAAGGCTTTTTGCGCAAGATAGACATTTGCAATATCCTCTGGTGCAATTCTCGCCTCGACGACCAGGCGATCATTTTTGGGAATAATCTGCATCAATGTGTCGGAGGGGCGAATGACGCCGCCAATTGTATGAATTTCCAACTGATGCACGAGGCCGCTCTTCGGCGCACGAATATCAACCCGTTTCAGCTGATCACTTGCGGCGATCTTGCGTTCAATCAATTGCGCTTCTTCGGCCTGAATTTCTCGGATTTCTTTGATAATATCCGCTTCCAACTGCCGGTCTATCTGCAGCATTTGCAGATTGGTTTCAACTATGCGCCCTTTTGTTTGCGCAACCGACGCCGCCAGCCGCGCCCGCTCGCCTTCAATTCTGGTGACTTCGCGGCGCATCGATGTCACCCGGCTTTTGGGCACAAGATTTTTAACCATCAACGCACGCATCCCGTCCAGCTCAGACGTGATCATGCCAATTTCGGTGGACTTGGAATTTTCTTGCGCCTGCAAACCCAAAATCTCTTCACGCAATTGCGCGATCCGATTGCGCAGTTGTTCTTTTTGTCCTTCGACGGCGCGGCGACGAGAGGCGAATAAATTGCTCTCACCGCGAATAATCTGCAGCAGTCCGGGCTCTGCGGTCCGCGCTGCAATCGCCTTGGGAAAGGTGATGCGATTTTCATTATCACGTTCGGCCTTCAACCGGGCCATGCGAACCGCCAATTCATCCAGCTGCTTGGTGATGATCTGCAGATTTGCCCGCGTTACTGTTTCGTCAAGACGGATCAGCAAATCACCGGCGGTGACACTGTCGCCCTCCTTGACCAATATCGCGCCAACCACACCGCCGGTGGGGTGTTGCACCTTTTTGACGCTGCTTTCAACCACAACGACCCCTGATGCAATTACCGCTCCGGAAATATTTGTAGTAACCGCCCAACCACCAACGCCGCCAACCAATACCACGATGGCAATCACACCGACCAACATATATTTCCATATGCCGTCGGAAGGATCTCCCGGCTCATGGTCGATTGGTGAAAATTTGACGGATGTCGGCATTACCTGTCCCCCTTAAATCGATCCAGAACAATGTTATCGATGGCCGATTGGTTAAGCGCTGGTGCATGCGCGCCTGTTGGCATGGCTGTTGGTGTGGCTGTTGGTGTGGCTGTTGGTGTGGCCGCCTGCTGCGCGTTGCTGTTTGCCTGCTGCGCGTTATCCTCCGCCGCCATTGGCTGCGGGGCAGCAGCAGCTGTCACGTCATATGGGCGCACAGGAGCGCGCTGTTCATCGCGCGGCGCGGGGTTCGCCTGAGCCGCAATTTGCATCAACTGTGCCAGCACCTCGTCTCTTGGTCCAAACGCCTTGGTTTTGCCATCCGCGATGGCCAACACCTGATCAACATTGGCAAGTGCCGAAGACCGGTGCGCGATCACAATCACAATACCGCCGCGCGAGCGCACGCCTTTAATGGCGCCGCCCAGGGCCAGCTCACCTTCCCGGTCAAGATTGGAATTAGGCTCATCCAACACGACTAAAAAAGGATCGCTATAAAGCGCGCGGGCCAAGCCAATTCTTTGGCGTTGCCCAGCAGATAACGCCACGCCGCCCTGACCGATGGCCGTGTCATATCCCTTTTCCAATTTCAAAATCATGTCATGAACGCCGGCTTTGGTTGCCGCCGCTATAATCTCGCCGCTGGTCATTTCAGGATCAAAACGCGCGATATTCTGCGCGATAGATCCTTCAAACAATTCTATTTCCTGCGGCAGGTATCCAATATATTGCCCCAGATGCGCCGGTGCCCATTGGTCCAAGCTTGCTCCATCAAGGCGCACAGCACCGCGCTGCGGCAGCGGCTCCCAAATGCCGACCAACGCTCGCGCCAACGTCGATTTTCCCGACGCACTTTTACCAATGATACCCAGACCATCGCCGGCAGTCAGAGCGAAAGAAATATTGTAAATGATCGGCTGATTGTCGCCTGGCGCGCCAACCCATATTTCTTCAACGCTCAAGGTCTTCTGCGGTGCGGGCAATGGCATTATATTTTGAGTTTGCGGCAGAACACGAAATAGGTTTTGTAAGCGCCGATAGCTCTGGCGCGCCGCAATAAAGCCGCGCCAATTGGCAATGGCAATTTCAATCGGCGCCAGCGCCCGGGATAAAAGGATTGATCCGGCGATCATGATGCCGGGACTGGCCTCGCCCAGAATTACCAGATAGGCGCCCAGTCCAAGCATCGCCGATTGCAATATCATGCGCAAGACCTTGGTTGCCGATCCCAGACCGCCAACAACGTCGGACGCCCCCAGGTGATCAATGAGATGGCGCCGAGACTGCTCCATCCAAATCGACTTCATACGCTCGCCCATTCCCAAAGCGCGAATGACTTCGGCATTACGCCGCGCCGCATCGCCAAATATCTGGCGGTCGGCCCCACTTGCAGCAGCGGCACGAACGGGTTTCCTCGACAACAGCTCCGTCAGAACCGCAAGCACCAACAACCCCGCCGCCCCCGTGATCGCCAGCAAACCAAGCCACGGATGCATCCAGTAAATTATCATGACGAAGACAGGTATCCAGGGCATATCAAACAAGGCCACCGGCCCCGGCGTCGCCAGGAAAGCGCGGATCTGATCAAGGTCCTGAATCGGTTGAACCTTGTCATGACGGCTCATTTTAAGCGGCACCGATAAAACAATATCGAAAACGTTGGCGCGCAAGTCCTTGTCAAATTTGAGCCCGATCCGGGTCATGATCCGGCTGCGCAACATATCGAGCAGCCCATTAACCAGATACAGCCCCAGCATCAGCAGCGACAACCCGATTAAAGTCGGTACGGACCGTGACGGAATGACCCGATCATAAACTTGCAGCATATACATTGAGCCGGTCAGCGCGAGCAGATTGATCACACCTGAGAACACGCCGACGCCGGAAAACATTGTCATGCGCCGACGCAGCGCCGTACCGACGTCAGATTGTCGGCTGGGCATATTCTGGCGGCGCGTATTAGTCATCAAGCAACCGCTCTACCATTATGCCAAATTCCTGTTGCGTCCAGACTACGGCGACCCTTGTATCCGATCGCTGCTGTGCAAATTCCGTTCAATTCTAAAACGCCCTTAAAATTTAAAAACAACACTATCTGTTCATTCACGGCGCCTTCACGAACGCCGCCGACACGTTAAGTGGCGCGCCCCCATACCAAGACGGAATGGACACCACGCGGCCACACAGCCGGCGACTGCGAGCCTAACTGCTCGGGCACCAGTCCGGTTATTTTAAACACCCCACGCGGCAAATGAAACAACCTATCGCAACAAGAGCGCCATCTGCGTCACCGTGCACATGCGGTCAGGCGAAGATAACGGCCCAGATGAGCTGGCAACTAGGGTACTCCCCCTACGCCGCCCGAACCAGACTTGGCCAGATCAGGCCAGACCCAAGTTTCATGGCCGCGAGGGTTTCATGGCCGCAAGGCTTCATGGCCGCCAGGGGCATGGCTAGACAAATGTGAAGTCGTCGCCATGCAACAGGGCGCTGTTGACGCCAATCAGCACAAACTGATTGTCACCGCTGCCATAGCTGACCACTGCATTGGCGCCGGATTGACTGATCTTCAACGAGGCACAATCGGTAACGGCATCAATATTGCTGAAGTCTAACTTGTCCAGCCCCGCCTGCCAGTCATTGATGATTTCCAAGCCAAAACCGGCCCCCATCACGAACAAGTCGGCGCCCGCTCCGCCCGTGAGCTGATCCCTCCCGCCGCCGCCCGCCAAAGTGTCATTACCGTCATCACCGATCAGCGTATCGGCGCGCGCCCCACCAATAAGATAGTCGTCCCCCGCCTCACCTTTCAGATAGACGTCGCTAGTG
>JAJRRE010000467.1 GCA_024279745.1 Alphaproteobacteria bacterium | reverse complement strand
GTGCGGATCGCAATAACCTGCCCGGCTGGTTCTCCACATTGATGGCTATGGGATTTGCCGATTTGGAGGGAAATTCGCAAAAGTTGATTGCAGCCAGCATCAAGGTCAAACGTGATGCGGTTCTGTTCGCCTTGCCTATCGCGGCCGGGTTTCCCGCAACGGTCGTTTATTTGGCGGTGATCGGTGCTCTGTCGGCGGCTTTGCTGGGGGCGGCCTCAGCGATTTTCACGCTTGGCTCATCGATTTGTGAAGATGTCATTCAAGGGTTTAAATGGAACCCGGTGGATGATCACATTCGCCTGCCGATTGCCCGTTTGTCAGTAATTGCCGCAGCCATCGTCGGCGGTGTCGTCGCGCTGCAGGCGCGGGCGGACCCTCTTGATCTGTTGCTGTGGTCGCTGGCGATCTCCGGGGCAACCGCTTTTCCGGTGTTGATATTATCGATCTGGTGGCGGCGGCTCAACAAATGGGGCGCGGCCGCGGCGATGACGACAGGATTTGCGATTGCAATATTGGCAATTCTTGCCGGGGAGGCGTCCTGGTTTGGCATTGATAGCGCATTGGCGGGATTGTTCGGCATGCCGGCAGGATTTGCCGCAGGATTGATCGTATCGCAGATTACACCATCGCCCACGCGTGAAGTTTTAGAAACGGTTCTGGATATGCGTATTCCTGGCGGCGAGACCGTTTATGATCGCGATATGCGGTTGCATCGCTTGAAAAAGAACCAAAAGAATTGAAGTTTTCAATTTCTATAGTCGCGCGAGGTAGCTTCACGGGTTAGGCATCGCGGGTTACGCGTCACGCCCCCGCCTGCTCGCCGATATAATGCAATACGATCTGGCGGCTATGGGGCTGCGCGCGATGCTCTATTAAGAATACCCCCTGCCAGATTCCCAGCACCATCGCACCGTCCTGTACGGGAATTGACAAGCTGGTGGCAGTCAGCATGGTTTTGATATGAGCGGGCATATCGTCCGGACCTTCGCAGCTATGGCGATAGCTTGCAGACTCTGGCGCCAGCCCCTGCAAGGACTGGCGTAAATCACTCAAGACGTCTGGATCGGCATTTTCCTGAATGGTCAAGGACGCTGAGGTGTGGCGCAAAAATACCGTGAGCTGGCCTTCGCCGGTAGCGATATCAGCCAGCCAGCTTTTAAGCTGCGGTGAAATATTGGTGAACCCCTGGCCCCTGGTCTGCACAGTGAAGCGGGTTTGCGCCTGGCTCAGCATGTTTTGTATGTCCACATTTTCAGCTGTTCTAGATGTGTATTTCCAGGAGGCTATCCACATTCTCCATTAGAGCTTGTTCACAAAGGTGTGGTTGCACCGGGCTCATTCGGGGTCGGCGAGCCATGTTTTTTGCGATTTTCCAACTCCTTGAACTTATCGCGGAATTTTTTGTACATGCGCTCGATGTAACTCAGCGCTTGATCGACCTCTTTCTCCGAGGGCAGTTTGAAGGCGCGGCTGCGGCTGCCCGGACTTTTATCTTTGTCATCGCCCAGCAACATATCTTCAAGCCGGCGATTTTCCTCCTTCAATTCCTGGTTGTCTTTTGCCAGCTTTTCGACCTGCCGCGACAATGCCAGCTGGTCCTCGGTTGACAGCTTGCAGCGCAACGTACCGTTTTGGGTGCTGCAATAGGACAATGCACCGGTTTGTGTGTCCATGCGCACGAAGCCGCCGTCGGTTGGCGTCATGATATAGCGGTTGGAAGAGGTGCTGCCAGCAGGTTGCGCGGCCCAGGCCGAGCTTGTCGCGGCTGTTCCAATTCCGGCAATGAGGCCTAAGGCAATGATCGATCCAGGACCTAAGCGCATTGGGTGTCTCCTCAAATTGAGCTGCATAGTAACACTGAAAGTCAAAATTCCGGTCGGCTGGGTTTAATCGGTAGGACCAACCGCCCGAACACTTAGACCTTATTGATCGCTATATGGGCGTAAATCAGGTCTGGTACCAGATAGGAACTGGAAAATTACGCAAGTTTTCCGCCTCATTTTGGCGAATCACTTATGAACCTCCGTGGGGGAACTGGCATATTTCAGTTATTGATCGCCGTTCAATTGCAACGTGTTTCCTGGCATTTCGGCCCGTTTGGGAGCTTAGCATGATGCTTAACCAAAACTTTACAGGGCGGTGCGAGAGTTGACACCGAACAGGTCCCAAACTCATCCCGCGTCGAGGCCTTTGAAACCGCATTTGCGCGTCGGCGCGACAGGAACGGGGTTGGGCCGGGTCTGTCGGATTGCCTGGATGAAGAGTGCTCGATGGGCACCGATCGCGCGTCCAAATGCTTACACATTGCGTTTTAGGGCTCACGGGGAAACTGATGTCAATTCAAGACAAAAATGGCCAAATAAATACTAATGCCGACACGCCAGTTCATAGTACGAACACCGATGCGGATAACGCGTCGTTCGACCAAGCATTTTTTGACCAGACAAGCCAGGTCGGTCTTATAAATCAAGCGGACGACTTGAAGGGACTGCTGCAGCAGATCGCAAAGCAGATCGCGGACGTTGATAAACGCCACAGTGTGTCGCTGCGTGATATGCACGAGCGGCTGGCCGCCATCGGCGAGCGGGCAGAGCAGGTTGGCGCGGATGTGCCGTGTGAATTTCAGCCGGCGTTTGAGCGTATCGGCGATGCTGTAAGCCAGCTGTCCGACCGCCTGTCGCTAGCCGACAAGGACCGTCTGGCGCGTCATGATCAAGGCCTTGAACGACTGGCAAATGAGGGGCAATCACCGCTGCCAGATTCAACTTCTGCTGCTGCCGACACAGATGCTGCTGCTGGCGATGTGGCTGGCGAGAACAACACCGGGACGGATGAGGCGCTACAGTCGCAGGCCAATATATTCGGCTTGCAACTCGAAAAAGAATTGCAAGAGCTGAAATCCACACTGACCCCGCCGCAAGATGGCGCCAGGCCTGAGGCCGTGAGCGCGCCGAAAATTGTAACGCAAACACAAACACAGGTACAGGCACAAGATCCCAATCAAGAACAAGCAGCGCTGCACCCTGCCGACGCAGATCAGGCGCCGTTTGCCGCGAAACCGGGTGCTAAGGTGCAAGCTGAGACTGGAGAAATCTTGGCCGACCAGGCTCTGCGCGGCCAAACTTCGATTGCCAGCGATCCAACGCAGCCTTGGGATGCCGATGCCGTTAATGCCCTGGCGGATCTATATGCTTCTGGCGAAGAAGGGCTGCCGCCGACAAGATTGCGCGACCCCGATCAGGACGAAGTTGCTGCTGACGCACCCAGTGCGCCGCAACCAGGGCCGCAGATATCTACTATCGATCCTGCCTGGCTTGAGGCGCGCTTTGCCGATGTTGCCGCTAGAGTGGAAATGTCGTTGGCCGATGTGCAAAACCGCTTCTCCATGGAGGAACTGGACGCACGTTTCGATCAATTGGAAGATCGCATCGCGGTAGCATTGGAAGAAGCCGCGGCTCAGCCCGATGCGGAAGGACTGTCGGCTATTGAAGGGCATTTGGCTGATCTGACCAACCATGTGCAGGAAACCCAAACGCAATTGGCGCGCCTTGACGGTATTGAAGATAAAATCGGTGAAGTCGTTCGCCAATTATCGGCGCAAGGCGATATCGTCAGCGCCTTTGACATGCCCTCGGCGCAGCCCGATATCCAGGAAATCGCTGAAACGGTAGCTGATCGGTTTGCCAGAAAATTGGCTGATGAGCGCCCGCAGGTAGATGCCGCGCAAGCAACCCAGCAGCTCAACGGCCTGCAAACCCTGCTCGAAGGCTATATGGATGAGCGCCGCGAGGGTGAGAAAAATACCTCCGGTGCGCTCGATACCATGCAATCGGCCTTGATCCATCTGTTGGAGCGCGTCGATGCCATGGAGGTGAGCATTGTAGACGCGCCGCCATCGCAAGCCGCGCCGCCATCGCGGGGAGCGCCGGTGCAAAAAAGCTCGCGGAACGACCAACATGTCGCCGCTGCAGATGAAAATACAGCTGTCTTGGGACATTCTAAACTGTCTAACGTTACATCTGAGGAGACGCAAAGCGCATTTAATCTCTCGCCTGCTACGCCCGCCACACAACATTTCGTGCGTGAGACAGGACGCTCGCAGGCCGATAGAAAAGCGCAGTCTATTGCGCAAGTAGATGCAGTTATACCGCCGGATTTTAATCGAGCTGGCGATGAAACCCACGGTCACAACACTATGGCACAAGAGAGTGCGAGAAAATCTTCCATCCAGCCTGATGCATTGATCGCTCAAATCGGTGATGGAGACGATCTTGTTGATGGCCGTAGTGGTGGCAGAACTGAGATTGGCGTGCTTTCAGCAAGCAGCTCGCGGCCAAGTGAGCAAACCGCTGCGGGCGCTGAATTTCAGCTCAATCCTGGATCTCATGGCGCGCAAGAAAATCTTGTAGCTGGCGCTGGGCGCGAAGACTTCGTTGCCCAGGCGCGGCGAGCTCAAAAAATAGCCGATCGGCAGGGCGAGCAAAATGACAAGAGCAATCAACATAGTCACCAAGGCCAGAACAGCCAGAACAGCCAGAGCAACCCGGTTGCCTCGAATGGTCGGGTTAGTCGCGCCGCCCAAGACGGCCGGCACGGCAATGGCGGGCGCCAAGACGTAAGCGCGGATGCCGGGCTGCGGGCAAGGTTGTCGGGATCTGCTGGCG
>JAJRRE010000466.1 GCA_024279745.1 Alphaproteobacteria bacterium | reverse complement strand
GGTTCCACCGCGATATTGAATACCTTGCTGAGCATATTGAATGAGCGGACCTATAAGCGGGGGCCGGTGCAAAAGTCTGTACCGCTGCGCTCTTGTGTTAGCGCTTCAAACGCCCTGCCGGACGATCCCATGCTTGCCGCGTTCGCTGATCGGTTTTTATATACAATCTTTCTGGAACCGGTACGCGAAGAGAATATGAGTGCGTTATTGCAGGGGGGCTGGAATGCGGAGATCGCGGGGGCTGCGCTTAACGGCGAGGGGGCAGCGCAAACTCAGCCATTGGCGAGCGTATCATTGCAAGACATCGACATATTGCGCGCCGCGACCCTGCGCGTCGATCTTGGGCAATTGCGCGATCAATATGCGCATTTCATTCGCAAGTTACGGGTTATCGGCATAACCTTGTCGGATCGGCGCATAGTCAAAGCCCAAAAGGCGTTAGCGGCAGCGGCCGTGTTGCGCGGGGCTGAGGTCGCCGAGGTGAAAGATCTATGGCCGATTGTTTATCTGGTCCAGGATAAAGACAAGCAGGCGCAGGTTTCTGACCTTTTGCATGAGGAATTGAAACAGGCGGAAAATCCGGTGTTTGGCGAGAGCGTAAAACGCGCCGCTTATGGACCGGCGGCTCACGCGAGTTATTTGACCGGGCGCGGGCAAAGCTTGTTGGAGGCGAAGCCGCAATTGCGTAGTGATCAAAGCTTTGAAATTTGGCTGGTACGGTTGGAGACATTGAAAACGGCGATTGATGCCGCATTTTCCGATGAGACAATGCCGCAGGAATTGAAAATTGTTCGCACCGCCATACTGACCCATCTCGATGGTGCGAATGCGGACGCGGAACCAGAAGCAGGTGCGGAACCAGAAGCACAGACATCTATTTCCAACAATCCACAACAAGGGGGCGAGGATCATAATGATCGTGGCGGCGCCGATCCTGCGGCGCGATCAAACAGCGGCTCTGTTCCCCCTGTGCAGGGTAAACGGTGATGCAGTGGCGCCGCTGCCAGCCAGTGCAGGCGCTCAGCGCGCTTTTGCTGCGTGACATTGGCCGTGCAGACGCTGCAACGGTTTTGGCGGATATTGCAAAGCGCAGCCCGCTCTTCTTGAACTTGTTGATTTCATGCGGGACGCGGTGGCTGGTTATCGAAGGGTGCGCCGACCCTGAAAACGCCTCTGACATATTACTGCCGACTGTCAGCGGCGCGGTGCCGCTTTATCGGGCAAGCGAGGGAATTTATTGTGCGGTCGGGTTTGAACTGGATGCACCAACGTCGCTGCGCGCGCAATTACTAGCGCATTTTCGGCAAAGATTGTCCCTGGGCGAGCAAGCTGTACTCGTTCCATCCAAAGCGGCTGCGTGCGCATTGGATATTTACAAACTAGAGCGCGCGCGAAAACTTGGCGCCATTGACGTGGCGGGGTTAAATTGAATGGCGGCGGTAAGTCAGGACATCAAACAAGGAAAAGTGATAAGTGCTATTCCTGCGCCCTATCGTCAACTGGCGCCGTCATTTGATCTGCTGTCCCTCGACATGGGGCGTTTGATTGGCGGCTTGTTGGCCGGGTTCACCGATTTGCCCGACCCAATGATTGAGCGGATCGATGATCGCAGCGGCGAATTCATAGGCTATAGCGGGATTACAAATCGCGGGCGGATCGATCATTTGCTGCTTTCTGAGTGGGCATTGCAAAGCGTTTATCCAGCCGAGTTCGTTCGCCGTTTCGCCGAGGGTGAGGCACTTTATACGCAGCGAGAATTCCATCACGACGGGTGCCGAACGGCCTTTGCGGCGATGGTGTCTTGTGGTCCACAAGGCTTAGGCAATGGCCGGTTTATTGCCTTGGGGTCTTTGTTTCATTTGGCCCTGCAGGCACAAAAACAAGACGCAATGTTTTACTGGTGCGCGCTGATGCCCGGCGACGAGGCCAAACATTCAAAATGGCACCAGGGTTTGACGCGCAAAAGTCTGCACGCCCTTGTTACCGGGGCCAGTACGACTGAACCGGATAACGTGGCCATTGACGAGGCGATGAGGGTCTTTGAGCAGACCATTGTTCGGGGGCTTGAACCTAATGTTCGCGTTGCCCATTGGGCAATCGCACCGCACCGGGACTTGCACGGGCGCCCGGCCAAACTGCTTGCCCGCGCAGCCTATGGGTTAAGCTATGAAAGCGAGGACAAGACCGAATTTGAACGGCCCACCATGCGGCTGCGACTGGTGCGCGGCGGGCGGGTTATGACTGCTAGAACGCTTATGCTGCCCGCATCAGACATCTGTTTGGCCGCATTGCGCCGCCCACTTAAGCCCAGCCGTCAGGGCAAAGCCGACGATAAACAAACGTCATCGGGGGCGCGGGATCGGCTAACAAAAAATTGGGAACGCCAGCAATGGATGTTTGTGCCGCATAATCTTGCGGTCGTAAAAATTGGCAACACGGTCATTGTTGTCGATCGCAAGGGAAGAGCAGTCAACAGCTTCGCGCTGGAGCGAGATGAAAAACTTGTCGGACTGCATGTTTCGAAAAGGTCTTTGCAACATATTGCGTATGATCACACGGCGCGCGGCGGTTCATTGGCGGTCTTTGAACGGCGCAACGGTGATGGAGCGACGCCGGGCAACAGTACAAGGCTAATGGTATCAGATGCCGGGATACGACATTTGCTACGCCGCTATACGCCATTGTCTTTACCAAATATGCCGTTCAGCTCGCCGACAAATGCCAGGTTTCATTCTGCTTCGGGCGGCGCTTATCACCTCACGAAGCAAGGGGAAGAAGGGGCGCAATTCGCCAGGTTTCAAGCGCTGACCGGGTGGGGCAATGTCATCCATAGTGACGGTCTGTATAACCTTTGTTTGCCGAGCCAAGGGCAAACAAGCCGTAGCCTGTCGGTGTCCGGCTGGGGCGACCAACGTGCGATCATGACAGTGCCCCTCAATATCGTAGAGCAGATGCCGAGCCAGGGGCAGCCGCGTGCCATACTCATTTCGCCGTCGACCCGAACTGTTGCTATTTGCGTCGACGGGCGCAAGTGGTGGGTTTATTACGCCCCGCCGGAGCATGTCAGTGGCCGGCCGCGATCGCCCACTACCGCCACCGCGCTTACGCAAAAATATGCAGTTGACTTTAAGCCGCATGAGCGCGTCTTGTCGATTGAGATGGCAAAGGGGGGCGTGCGCGCAATCGTGTGGGTTTGCAAAGACGAACCATGTCAAGGATCGATCATCCAGGTTCATTTCCGCCAAGATCACAGGCAGGAGAAAACTCTTGTGTCGTTACCGGAGTTGGCCGCAGATTATGCCAAGATACGTCACGATCCGCGCGATGGTACGGTTTGGGCCTTGCGGCTGGCAGATGAAGTTGATGATATGCCGGTTGCGCTGGAGCGGATTTATACGCCGCGAAACAGGGGTGGGAAAAACTCGCCTGCGTCGATCAGCATCGAAAAT
>JAJRRE010000465.1 GCA_024279745.1 Alphaproteobacteria bacterium | reverse complement strand
GGGACTATTTCATGGGCTGGGTACGCCGATCACATTGGGCGCCTCGCGCAAGAGTTTTATCGGCACGCTGACCGGTGCGATTGATCCCGCCGACCGGCTGCCCGGATCTTTGGCGGCGGCATTGGCGGCGACATTGCACGGCGTTCAAATATTGCGTGTACATGATGTGGCCGCAACCCGGCAGGCTTTAATTGTCTATGAAGCAGCCCTCAGCGGAACGCCGCCTGCCGCCGTTTGAACCGTAACAGGCATATTATCGGTGATTTTCTCTAACGATTAGTATGTTTGTAAAAAGCGTTCCTGTCCTGCTTGACTAATAACTAGGGGCCTACTAACCTTTCTGTTGGGTCGTGGCTTCCCCAGAACTTTATTTTTTCAATGGGAGGTTTCCAATGCTGAGTAGCGTTATTGGAAGATTACTGAAGTGCTTGATTTTAAGTTTATGCGCATATATTTTGCAAGTTTCCCCAGCTCTTAGCATTGATCGCCGAGCGGTTTACAGCTCATCAGTTAGTTCCATAGTACTTATAATTTGTCTCGATAGTAGGGCGCGCCCGCTGTCTCAAGGTACTGGAACAATTATCAGAGCTGATGGAATGATATTGACCAACAACCACGTCGTTACATTCAATGGCAAGCCTTGTGGGCATCTGGCACTGTTTTTCAAACCCGATAAGATGAAAGGCAGGGGATTGTCCAGTTTAGGTAAGCCTTATCTGGCAAAAATAGTTAAAAGAAAAAGATCGTTTGATCTGGCACTGCTCAAGCTTATTACTTTTCCGCGTAGTCTTGAAGTTCTCTCTCTTGATGACAATGATAGCATTGGCGTTGGATCTGATGTTATTGCGATTGGTCATCCTGGCGGAGGGAGCCTTTGGTCGCTGACAGCAGGTCGAATTAGCGCCGCTGTTGATGATTTTGGTGGAAAAACAGGATATAATGTATACCAGACGGACACGCCTCTTAACCCAGGTAACTCTGGCGGACCACTAATTGATAAGGATGGGGAGTTGGCTGGTGTCAACACTTTTGTCAATCGAGGGCGTCGTGGCAAAGACGGTAAAATAAGGGTTTCGTTGGATGGAATCGGTTTTGCTGTTCGGTCTTCAACCGTAAAAGATTGGCTCGGGCGAGGATTTTTTGAAACTAAAAAGCTTAAATCGGCGTTGGTAAAAAGACGTGTTCTTGAAGATAAATCCCAGACATTGAGAAGATCAAAGCGTGTTGCTCGCAGACAGTCGAGGGAATCTGAAAGGTTTGTTGACAAGAAAGAGCTGACAAAATTTCTGGCTAATTTAAATTTTTCTACCAAGGCAAAGCCGGGCAATCTGGGAACAGGCCGGACACAAGTTCCCCAAAAAGTCTTGAAGCGGGAGGCGAAAACGGAAACGGCACCGATCAATCGGACATCAGAACGTGATGTAATGAAATTTGATTCTTTTGTAAGAAAATTGGGTATTGAATAAGGGGAGATTAAGATGATAACGATGAGGTCAAGCAGGTCTATTTTGGTGATCATGATTGCATTGGGTATAGTGATCGCTCCGGTTGGAGAAGCATTGGCACGTAAGTTCGGCATTGTTACTGGAAGTAATACTGGTACCTATATTAAAATTGGCCAAGATATTGCAAAGTTGCTGCGTAGGCATAGGATTACACTAAATGTTCATACCTCGCAGGGGTCGCTTGAAAATATTTATAGCGTTTTAAACTACCCAAGGCGCAAATGGGGATAGTACAGTCCGATGTGTTGGCATTCATTTCTTCAAAACAAAGCAGCAAACTTCGTAATATCGCTAGGAAGATTCGGCTGTTGCATCCACTATACAACGAAGAAGTGCATATTCTCGCATCAAATGATGTCGATACATTTGATGATCTGGCGACCAGAAAAGTTGCTGTTGGCAAGAAGGGCAGTGGGACTTTTCTAACGGCCACAACCTTACTGAAGATCGCCGGAATGAAAGTTGAGCCGGTTTATATAAGCGGTAAAGAAGCACTTCGAGCTTTGAAACGCGGTGAAGTTGATGCGATGTTCTATGTGGCGGGGTTCCCCGTCAAACTGTTTAAGAATGAAGTCGATGAGAACGACAAGCTTCATTTACTTTCGATTCAGAACTAAGGAAGTCTCGGAAGTATATAATACAACGTCAACAATACCTGCAGGTACATATGACTGGTTGTATTCAGATTTACCCACGGTCGCCGTTAAGGCTGTCCTTATTACCTATGATTACCAAAGAAGTAATTGTGGCCAAGTGGGTAGGATTGCACGGCTTGTCGAAACGAATATTGAATGGCTGAGGGATAATGGCCATCCCAAATGGAAAGAGGTGGATCTTTCTTTCAAACTGAATGGATGGACGCAATATGAATGTGTTATTGATGGGTCCCGTTCGACGAGAAAAAATACAAATAAGGAGTATGAGGATTTTTTGAAGGCTGTCAGTGGTCAGTAGGGCCTCCGGTGATATATTCACAACCAATAACTTTGTCCCCTTTGTCTTATGGTAATTGTTGTATTCAGTTTGTTTGTTCGTGAAAATTGCTGTAATCATACGAGAGTTGTGGTCAGCTACTGATTTCGTATTTTGTGATTGGTGATCGTGGGGGGATTGCTGGACAACAAGCCGTGCCAACCGGCTTAGAGCCAGGCGCCAAGCGGGGAACAAATTCATGTCACGACGTTATTTTGGAACCGATGGAATAAGAGGGTTGGCTAATCGCCCACCGATGACGGCTGAAGTGGCGCTTAAAGTCGGCATGGCAGCAGGCAAGACCTTTATCAACGGCTCGCATCGCCACCGGGTGGTGATTGGCAAAGACACGCGGCTTTCAGGCTATATGATCGAGTCTGCGCTGGTCTCGGGTTTCACGTCCGTTGGTATGGATGTGCTGCTCCTGGGACCGATGCCGACGCCAGCTGTGGCCATGCTGACCCGCTCCATGCGCGCCGATCTTGGGGTGATGATTTCAGCATCCCATAACGCCTATCGCGACAATGGTATTAAGCTGTTTGATCCAGATGGTTGCAAATTGTCCGATGAGCAGGAACGTCATATCGAAACGTTGATGGACGGCGACAGTGCAGACCTATTGGCCGACGCCGATGTGATTGGCAGGGCGCGCCGGGTGGAGAGCGCGACCGAGCGCTATATCGAATATGCCAAACGAACCTTGCCGCGCAATTTGAGGCTTAATGGCTTGCGCATTGTGATAGATTGCGCCAATGGCGCGGGCTATAAGGTTGCCCCCGCTGCACTTTGGGAGCTTGGCGCCGAAGTTGTTTCCATTGGCGTTGATCCTGATGGGCGCAACATCAATCTCAAATGCGGCTCGACGGAACCTGAAGCGCTGTCGCAAAAGGTACGCGAGCTGCGCGCCGATATTGGCATTGCGCTGGACGGCGACGCTGACCGGGTTGTGATCGTTGATGAAACCGGCAAGGTGGTTGACGGCGACCAGATCATGGCCGTAATTGCCGCCAGCTGGCAACGGCGCGGCAAGCTGGCGGCGGGCGGCATAGTAGCCACGGTGATGTCTAATCTGGGGTTGGAGCGCTATCTTAAAACTCTTGATTTATCTCTTGCCCGCACGGCCGTTGGCGACCGCTATGTCACCGCTTATATGCGTAAGCACGGCTATAATGTTGGCGGCGAGCAGTCGGGGCATATTGTGCTGTCGGATTTCACTACAACCGGCGATGGTCTGGTTTCGGCGCTGCAGGTCTTAGCCGTGGTGCAGTCCACCGGGCGCCCGGTCAGCGATGTGTGCAATTGTTTTGAGCCCCTGCCGCAACTGCTGACCAATGTGCGCTATGGCGAGGGGGCGCCGCTCGACAATGCCAATGTCATCAGCGCGATTGAAACCGGTAAAAAACGGCTAGGT
>JAJRRE010000037.1 GCA_024279745.1 Alphaproteobacteria bacterium | reverse complement strand
TGTGCTCATGCCCGCTCCGGCCAGATCGGTTGCCGCAACTGTCTCGATAACTGCCCGACTGGCGCGCTCACCTCCGATGGCGATCACATTAAAATCGATACGGCGCTGTGTGGTGGTTGCGGCAATTGCAGCGCGCTGTGCCCGACCGGCGCCATCAGTTATGCCTACCCGCAGCGCTACGATCTGATAAAACGCGCGCAAACAATGCTGGCCAACTATGCTAACGCCGGGGGGAGCGCTGCGCGGCTTTTACTACATGATGAGACCCACGGCGCCCCGCTCATCGCAGCCATGGCCCGCTTTGGCCGCGGCCTTCCCGCCAATATGCTGCCGCTTTCGCTTTATTCTGTATTTCAGTTGGGCCACGACGCTTTTGCAGCGCTGATTGCCGGCGGGGCCACTCATATCTGCGTATTAGTGCCGCCCGACAAGCGCGATGACTTACCGGCCTTACAAAACCAGATTGAATTGACAACGGCATTCCTTGACGGCCTTGGGATCACCGGACCGCGCTTGCACATCATCAATGAGCACGACCCACAAAAGGCCGAAGAACAACTGCATGGGCTTGGCGACGTTGCCCCATTGAACGCCAGCTTGTTCGATCCGGTTGGCTCCAAACGCGATGTGGCACGCGGTGCTTTAGCGAAATTGCACCAAAATGCACCGGCGCCCAGCGAGCTTATTTCCCTGCCCAAAGGCGCGCCATATGGGGCCATCACCATCGACGCTAAAGCCTGCACACTGTGCTTATCTTGTGTCGGCGCCTGCCCGGTCGGTGCGCTCGCCGATCATGCGGAGCGCCCCCAGGTCGCCTTCATAGAATCCGCTTGCGTGCAATGCGGTCTGTGCCGGGTGACTTGTCCAGAAAACGCCATTACCCTGCAGCCACGTTATAATTTTTCCACCGCTGCCCTGAGCGAACAGATCTTGCACTTCGAAGAACCGTTCAACTGCATCGAATGCGGCAAGCCGTTCGGCGCCAAATCCTCGGTCGATAAAGTTGTCGAAAAACTGAAAGATCATCCGATGTTCGCCAAGGGAGATCAGATAAAACTCATTCAAATGTGCGATCAATGCCGGATTGTTGTGCAGGCCAATGCCAATGACGATCCGTTCGGCGGCGGCGCTCGCCCGCGCATTCGCACCACCGACGATTATGTCGAGGCGGAAGCACGAACCAAAGCCAAAACCAAAGCCGGTGTTAAAGACCCCGACGATTTTTTGAATTGAGTTCAGGTTGGCCGGCCAGGCGTGCGCCGTGATCGGGGGCGCGATTCGCCTGCACATGCTGTGAGCGGCGCGGCCAAAGACTACCGCGCAACGTACCGCTAGCTGGTTGCAGGTTCAAAGAGCGGCGGCGATGTTTGGGCTTATCGGCAGCCACACTGATAATTATGCGGTGGCTTGCCGAGCGCCGCCGCTGGTAAATCTTTCGCCGTTTAAGGTCGGGCATTTGCGCCGTTATAATGTTTGAGCGCTGTGCGATCAGCTGCGCACCGGTGAGCCAGATATCATTGCCTTTGATCTGTGCGGCAACGCCTTTCAGCCAAAACCGCGAGACACCGGCGGGGACAAAATAGTCTTTGAACATGCGCGCCGTTTTCTTAGGCAACAACCGAATTGTCTTATTGGTCTTTTCGTCATGTCTGGAGATTTCGTGAAACAACCACAAGCTTGCCGGCGCGGCACGGCGAACCTGCCCTTGTAGAAAAATCGGCACACACATCGAGCCGCAAACGCGGCCCGGCGACACCCGTGTTTCAAGCGCATGCCGTTGTTTGAACCGGCGCAGCAAGGCAATAACCTTTTTGGCTTCCGATACGCGCCCGCCGCCCGAAGCCAGAGTCAAAACAAGCTTATCGGCCCGCCCCTGATAACGATTGAGCGCATTACCCAGCTGGCGCGCCATCGGCCTGTCGATCTTGCCTGACCATTTTAGCGACAACACCTTAAGCTGCGGCGCATAGCTGATTTTCAAGCGGCGATGCGCAGCCTCAGCGTTAGAACTGACAGCA
Organism: Alphaproteobacteria bacterium; assembly: GCA_024279745.1. Lineage (GTDB taxonomy): Bacteria > Pseudomonadota > Alphaproteobacteria > Rhizobiales > Hyphomicrobiaceae > JAJRRE01. Next base: position 3,305 of record JAJRRE010000037.1, on the reverse strand, counting down.
AAAGCCGCTCCCAACACAAGCATCGCAACGATATGACGTGATCGAACAAACATGAAGCTATTGGCACACTACTCAAATTTTACGGGAACCGATTTTTTTTTCGAAAATCCTTCCCCGACTATAGCGGCAAGTCTTAACGCCGTACCGACAATTTGAATAGAAACCTTAATGTTTCATCAAGACTTTGTTAACTTTTGTTGCGTTGGCTTCTTGGTGCCGCGCGCGGGCCCACAAGAGATAACCGACAAAGCTCGACTTTCACGGGAGCTTAATCCTCATCCTCAGTGATTTTCCAGATTTTTGCATGGTCGGGCTCTTCGGTTGGCGCGGCGAGAGTACGGAATTCTTCATGAATTCTACCGTCATCGCCAAACCGGCGCTGCACTGCGAACACAGTGTTAACGGGAACATCCCGGCACAGCTCTATCACATAGCCGATTTCCTCGCGCGCCACCGGCAGAGCCGCGGCCAGATCCGGCGCGCCGTAACGCTCGACGAAATGCGCGGCAAGCATCTGCTCAAGCACTGCCGGCTCCTCGGTTTCACCCACATCGCAGACCGTCACAAAGGTTGACCGGCCGAAACTGTTCAAGCCAAGAAAGCCATTTGCAAAAGCCTGTTTGGTTTTGCCTGTAATGTCGCTTTCATCCAGTTGCGTAAAACTGAATGCGCCCGGTACTGCCCATTCATCGGGCTCGGCGGCGTGCTCGAAAACATGAACATCCGAGGCGTCAAACCGAATAGTGCGTAAGAGTTTTATGGAACCGCTCCTTTTTTGCCGTTTACTTGATATAACGCTTTAATCGCCAGCACCTTGGCCGCCGACATATTTAGTGGAGGTCCGGCTCGGGCCGATAAGACAACCAGCTTAGCTGATCTCATCAAGATGCACCAAATGCGGCCCGTAGGGTAGGTTAAGTGGAACAGCGCGCGTACCGGCATGTTCACCCGATGGCGCCAAAACCAGCCCCGCATGTTCATCAAGACCCAAAACTTTTCCAACATGTCTGGTCCCGGCAGCGGTCTCAAACGGCGTTTCCTCTTCGCGCCCGGCTGCGCGGAACAGCCACCTTTGATGATAGGCCGCCGCACCGCTGTCGCTCCACGCGTTCAGCCCGGCCATCCAATAAGACGCAATCATTTGAATAATGTCGGAAGGGCTCACCTCAGCGCCAACGCCTTCTTCCAGCAAACAGGTCCGCTCCAAATCCTCGCCCGGCTCGCTGGTGTGGTTGTCATGCATGAGCTGCAATGACATGCCGATGACCAGCCAGCGTGGCACCTCTTCGGGCGGGCAACGAGGCGCTGCCAGTTTCACTTCCCCCGCCTTCGCACCATTGATCACGATGTCGCCCGGCCAGCGAAACAGAACCGAAACTTGCGGCGGACATAACACACCCAGTGCATCGCCCATGGCCAGCATCGACAGCGGCGCCATTTGTTGCGCGCGCGCCAACGTCACTTCGGGCTCCACAATTATGGCTAGCTCAGTGCGGGCCTTTGAGCGGCTCCAGATCACATCACCGGCCCCGTTCTTTGCGCGATGGGCCAAGCGCGCCGCAACCAGCATTGGATGCGTGCCATGGTCAACACCGATACCGTGCAGCAAAGGCGGAAATTGAGGTTCAGGAAATTTCATGAGCGGCCCGGATATGGCCAGACAGGATATAGCCAGACCGGATATAGCGATAAATAACACGCTTCCGCTTGCAAGGACGGACCGGCCTGGCTTGCCGGCGGCGGTTGGCTCAGACGGTTGGCCCAGATGGTTTCACCTTTCAAAACCATCAGCTTCATTCCAGCTCGATCTCGCCGTCAATCACATGATTGAGATCTGTGCCCTCAGCGCTGAGCACCATTTTAACCTTCAGCTTGCCCGGCGACGTCAGCTTTTGCTCGCGCACGATTTGCTCAATCTGCTGCTGTGAGGTCACACCGACTTGCTTCAGAAATTTACGCATCGACATATTGAAATTCTCGCCGCTCATGGCACGTCCTTAATTTAGCTGTTTGCAGCCCAGATGTCTTAAATTCTAGCGGACCAACCAAACTTTGCCTCTGGCATGGTGGCAGGCCCCGTCGTTAACTTTGTCACTACTATGCCGCTGTCACTACTATGCCGCTGTCACTACTATGCCAATCTAACTTGTATTGCCAATGTAGCTTGTATTGCCGCCGCTTGTATTGTTGCCGCCATACCGTGACAACCTTGCCCGACGCATCACCAAATGCGCTACAGAAATCTCTCTGGCTCTCACCAGCTCCACCGGATCTTTGTGGCTCTTTGCGGCTCTTTGTGACTTGCGGCAATTCGTTGTGGGGGCTCCTCTTGCGCTTCGAGCCAAACCTATCTGCTCGATCCCAGCCCTTTATTGCCGAACACTGCTGGAAGATTGATAAACGCTTTTTGCACTCATAACCACGGTATCAAGCCCGACAGAGGCCACAACGGCGATTGCGGCGAGTGCAACCATTCCCATAAAAAATGCTTTCATGTTACGCCGCCTTTACTTAACTCTGATTGCCGCCCGCCAGAAGCAGGGCAAACCACCAGCTTTGACCTGGCTGAATGCTCGCCGGCCATCATTACTGCTTTCGTCCTGCGTCAACTTAGCGCGAAACCCACCCAAATTGCCAGCTTTTTGTCCAATCCGGCAGCCAATTAATGATCACTTTAATCACTGAGCGCCGCTTGGTGTTGGCTTGGCCATGGTTTCACCGCGGCTTGCTCGTTTCAGATAAGTAATCAGATCAGCACGTTTTACCCGGTCTGTGATTTTTTGCAGAGGCATTTTCGATCCTGGAGTAAATTCGTCGGGGCCAAGTGCGAATAATTTACCAATCGTTTGCGCGTTCCAGACAAAATCAAGCTTCTGCAAGGCAGGCGAATATGGATAACCGGGCAGCGTTCCTGCGCGCCTGCCAAATATATTGTAAAGGCTTGGCCCGGCACGGTTGCGTCCGTTCTCTTTCAGGCTGTGGCAGACCGAACATTTGCGCGCGAACTGGCGCTGGCCCGGCGAAAGTTCCTTGGAGAGCTGAAACCGGCGCGGAAATTTACCCGCCGCGGGTTCAAACGCTTTGCGCGGCGCCACTTGCCACAGCGTAGCAAAATCATCGAGCCCGCCAAAATAAAGCTTTTTACCACCGGGAATAAATCCCAGCGCCCAGACCGGCCCGAGCGCGTTTTGATATTCTTCAATCACTGCCCAATCGCCGATGCGCATCACGCGAATGACGCCGCCGCCGCCGCCGGTCACGATCAGTCCCGGTTTGGCAATCGCCGCGACTGCTAAAACCGGGCG
>JAJRRE010000464.1 GCA_024279745.1 Alphaproteobacteria bacterium | reverse complement strand
CGCGCGACGAATTTCTCGATCTTTTTTTTGAAGATCTGGTGCTGCCCAATATGATCAAAACCAAATTAAAGAATATTCGCTCGCCCGTTCCGCAGCGCGCCGGTTATTCGGTTGACGGCTCGCCGTCGCGCATTAACCAGGTGCGCACCATGCGCAAATCACTGGCACGGCGCCGGGCGCTCGGTCAGCCGAGTATTGCCCGCCTGCAAAAGGCGCAAGAGGAATTGGATGCGGCCGAAGCGGAAGATCCGCGCGACGATGAAAAAGTCGAAAAGCTGCGCTATTCTCTGGAGCATCTTACACGGCTGCGCAAGGCTGTGCCGTTTCTCGATCCGCTAGATCTGCAATATAACCGCTTTGAACGCGTGCCCAAGCCGACCACGCAGGCAGTAATGTTCTGCTTGATGGATACATCCGCCTCGATGACCCAGGAGCTGAAAGATCTGGCCAAACGTTTTTTCATGTTGCTGCATGTATTCCTGGCGCGCCATTACCGCGAAGTTGAGATTGTCTTCATCCGCCACACCTCGACAGCGCAGGAAGTGGATGAGCAAACCTTCTTTTATTCCGATGAAACCGGTGGCACCATCGTGTCATCGGCTTTGGAGGAAATGCTGCGCGTGGCTGGCGAACGCTACCCAACCGAGGATTGGAACATTTACGCAGCGCAAGCCTCCGATGGCGACAACTTCTTTGAAGATACCGACCGTTGCGCCGATCTGCTGGCCAATCATGTTCTGCCAATCTGCCAGTATTTTTCATACATCCAGGTCTATGATGAAGAATATATGTCGATGTCCGAAGAAAGCCCGCTTTGGGACAGCTATTCAACGGTAGCAGAAGACGCCCCCAATTTCGCCATGCGCCAGGCATCTTCGCCGGCCGATATCTATCCGGTCTTCCATGATCTGTTTTCACGGCCCGGGGTGGCGGCATGAGCAAAACAAAGAACAAATCAAAGTCGAAATCAAAGTCGAGTTCCAGTTCGAGTGCGAAATCCAAATCAAAATCAAAATCAAAATCCAAAAAGCCGGCAAATGACGCCAGCCAAATGCCACAGGCTGGAGAAAATGGATCGCCCAGCGCGGCGCCGTCACCGCCGAAAGACAAAAGCAAATTGTTGTTCGACGGCCCCGAGTGGAATTTCGATATCGTTCAAAAAGTTTATGACGCGGTTGAAGATATCGCGCTGAATGAAATGGGCCTCGACATTTATGCCAATCAGATTGAGGTCATAACCGCCGAGCAGATGCTTGATGCCTATTCGTCTATCGGCATGCCTTTGATGTATCGTCATTGGTCTTTCGGCAAGCGCTTTGTCATGGACGAAGCCGCCTACCGCAAGGGTATGCGCTCGCTCGCCTTTGAAATCGTGATCAATTCCGACCCTTGCATCAATTACATCATGGAAGAAAACTCCATGACCATGCAGACCCTGGTGATTGCCCATGCCGCATTCGGACATAACCACTTTTTCAAGAACAACTATCAGTTCAGGCAGTGGACCCAGGCCGACCATATCCTGGACTATTTAGCCTTCGCCAAATCCTATGTTGCTGAATGCGAAGAGCGCCATGGCCAGGACGCGGTTGAGGCTATTTTAGATTCAGCCCATGCGCTTATGAATCACGGGGTCAGCCGTCAGCGGCGCCCGCGGATGCGTAATCCTGCCGCTCATGCGCAAAAGAAAGCGGCCGCCCGGGCGCAATATGAAGAAGAGACCTATGATGATTTATGGCGCACCTTGCCTGACCGTCTAGAAGACAAGAAATTGTCGCCGCCCAAAGCCAAGGCCGAGCAGCGCATTCTGGGGCTGCCGGAAGAGAACCTGCTTTATTTTTTAGAAAAGCACGCCCCCAAGCTGGCCGACTGGCAGCGCGAACTTATTCGTATTGTGCGCTCACTGGCGCAATATTTCTATCCCCAGCGCCAGACCAAGGTCATGAATGAGGGCTGCGCTACCTTTTGCCATTATGAAATCATGCACCGTCTTTATGAGCGCGGGCAGATTTCCGAAGGCTCGATGCTTGAGTTTTTGCACTCCCATTCATCGGTTGTGTTCCAACCCGATTACAGTCATCGCGGCTATGGTGGCATCAATCCTTACGCGCTTGGCTTTGCCATGATGCAAGACATTAAACGCATTTGCGAAGACCCCAGCGACGAAGACCGCCAATGGTTTCCAGACTTTGCAGGCAATGGCGACGCGCTTGGCACGCTTAAATTCGCCTGGGCCAATTTCCGCGATGAGAGCTTCATATTGCAATATCTCAGTCCCAAACTGATCCGGGATTTCAAGTTTTTTACGCTGCACGACAATTCCAAACGCCGCGCCTTGCGGGTCTCCACCATTCATAACGAACAAGGCTATCGCGACATTAGGCGGCAACTGGCCGCCAGCTATGACGTCACGCGTCAGGACCCGGACTTGCAAATTGTTGATGCCGATCTGAGCGGCAGCCGGCGTTTGGTTGTGGCCCATCATGTGCGCGACGGCGTTTTGCTTGAACAGCGCCAGTCCAGTGCCACATTGCAACATCTGGCGCAGTTATGGGGCTACCGGGTTAAACTGATTGAGATCGATAAATCCACCGACCAGCTATTGTATGAACAAGAATGCCTGCCCATACCCTAATTTGGGCCAATCCCCCGTGGCAAATTTTTTCATACAAACTCCATTGGGGAGCCTAAATATATGAACAAGCTTGGCCATTGCGCCGGCCTGACCAACCAATAGGTTCGCCGCAGTCAAAACGCTACTCATCGGTTCTTTGGCTGTTACTGCAACAATCGCGACGAGGCCGAGATGCGCATATGATCTAAACGAATTGGTACAGCCTTTGCGGTTGGAACAGCCTTTGCTGTTGGTATGGCACTTGCATTTCCACCGAGTATAGTTCGATCGAGGATAATTTTTCGAACGAACATCAACACCAACGACAGCGACTGGAGAATTTGGCCAGACGCTCTGATCAGTCTGATAGCGTTTAAGCGGGATAGAAAAGTGCTAACTCAAATTGAGGATTGAAGGGGGTTGGCAGCCCCAATAAGCCGGTGTAAACCTCGCAGACTGACAATTCCCGTCTTTCAAAGAGACCTTTCATTTTAACCACCTAGATAGATTAAAAGGATTATCCATACATGTCGCAAGAACCACCAAAAGACGCAGCAACACCGCAGAGCGTGCAACCACATCGTTATGTTGTAGACACCCGCGATTTGGCGGAAACTTACTCCGACGGTATTGCTCGTGCCATGATTGAGCGCGGCGTCTTGAAACTCGATTTGTTTACTGTCGTTAGCTACGATCCACAGAAAAAAGAAGAAGTGCGTGCAATTTCGCGCCGGCTGGTCCTGCCGATGACAGCTGTCCAGGAGCTGGCTCAAGTCCTTCAGGGTATTGGCGATATGGTAAAAAATCGGCAAGAACAGCAAAATTGAGCGCGCCAGTAAGCGCGCCTGTTTGTCAAATTTCTAGTCGGCCCCATTTTTCACTATCATCTGGGTTTCAGGCCAATGTCGTAATTCAATGGTTCTACGCAAGAAGCGTGATCCAACCATTGGCCTGCTAATCAATCTTTGTTAGATACGCGCAATAGTTTCAGCCATGCGTGCATCCAGATAGAGGCAGACAGATGAATATTGCAATGATTGGGGCCGGCTATGTCGGATTGGTATCTGGCGCCTGTTTCGCCGACTTTGGACATAACGTGGTCTGCGTTGATCTCGATACCGCCAAAATTGGTGCCCTCAAGCGCGGCGAAATACCCATTTTTGAACCGGGCCTGGATGATCTCGTAGTGAAAAACGTCGAGGACGGACGCTTGGCCTTTACCACCGGCCTAGCCGCCGCGGTTGCTAATGCCGAAGCGGTGTTCATCGCCGTTGGCACGCCGTCGCGGCGCGGCGACGGCCATGCCGATCTCAGTTTCGTGTATCAGGCGGCAAAAGATATCGCGCAAGCGGCGCACGGCTTCACGGTTGTTGTAACAAAATCCACCGTACCTGTCGGCACCGGCGACGAGGTTGAGCGCATTCTAGCCAAGACCAATGCAAGCGGTGAGTTGGCAGTTGTGTCAAATCCGGAGTTCTTGCGCGAAGGCGCCGCCATTAATGATTTCAAGCGCCCGGACCGCATCGTCATTGGCTCTGAAAACCGGCGCGCTAAAGATGTCATGAGCGAAATCTATCGCCCGCTCTTTCTCAACAACGCACCGCTTGTGTTCACTGATAGGCGCACATCGGAATTGATCAAATACGCCTCCAATGCATTTCTCGCCACCAAGATCACCTTCATCAATGAAATGGCAGACCTTTGTGAAAAAGTCGGCGCCAATGTACAACAGGTGGCACGCGGTATTGGCCTCGACAATCGAATTGGTCCAAAATTCCTACATGCCGGGCCCGGCTATGGCGGCTCTTGCTTCCCTAAAGATATCCTGGCGCTGATAAAAACCGCGCAGGATTTCGGCACGCCGGTTCGGCTGATCGAGACCGTTGCCGTTGTCAATGATGAGCGCAAACGGGCTATGGCGCAAAAAGTTATCGACGCTTGCGGCGGCTGCGTGAAGGGCAAAACCATCGGAATTTTAGGCCTGGCCTTCAAGCCCAATACTGACGACATGCGCGATGCACCCTCCCAGGTTATTATCAAGACCTTGCAGGAGGCCGGCGCGACCATTCGCGGCTTTGATCCTGGAAGCATGGGGCAAGCCAAGATCGTCATGCCCGAAATCACATATTGCGATGATGCCTATTCATGCGCACAAGACGCCGACGCGCTGGTTATTGTCACTGAATGGGATGCATTTCGTGCGCTCGATTTCGATCGAATTAAAAACGCCATGAGCGCGCCAGTTCTGATTGATTTGCGCAATATTTACAGCGCCCAGGACATCGAGAAAATCGGTTTAACTTATGTCGGTGTGGGCATTGCGCCAAAAGGGTTTGCCCCGCAGCAACGCTGATTTGAGCGACCAGCACCAAGCAGAGCCGTTGGCCGGAGCTGACACTTGCAAAATGTGTTGCGCTGATTGACAAGGCAGGTAAGCTCCTGCCGCGCCGCATCTTCAACCATACGAGACCGTTCCAATGAAACTGCTCTATGCCCCCACGTCACCCTTTGTCCGCAAGGTTATGATCTGCGCCCACCAGAAAGGTATGGCTGACAAAATTGAATTAGTCACCGCGGATTCGTCCGATGCAGCCGGGCCCCATATTGATGTCAATCCGCTTGGCAAGATCCCGGCCCTGACACTTGATAACGGTCAGGTGCTGTTCGACAGCCGCGTGATCTGCGACTATCTCGATAGCCTGGGGCCGGAGCCCCAGTTATTTCCCGTTGGCAAGGCGCGATGGTCTGTGCTGACGTTGGGCGCATTGGCAGATGGCATTTGCGACGCCATGATACTGACTGTTTATGAGCAGCGACTGCGGCCGACAAGCGCTCGCCATCAACCGTGGATTGACTGGCAGAATGGCAAAATCTCTCGTGCAGTGGCTCATCTGGAAGCAAACCCCAAGCAACTCGACGGTTCCATAACCTATGGCCACATCGCCGTTGCCTGCGCGCTTGGTTATCTCGATTTGCGCGGTGATGGTTCGTGGCGCAAAACATCGCCCAAGCTGGTTTCCTGGCTCGACCGCTTTGCCACCACAGTCCCCGCATTCGGCGCAACCCGGCCACCGGAGTAGTATTGTTTTGGCTTGGGGTGCTATCCTGAGAGGGGAGCGGTTGGTGTGAGTTTGTGATTTCTCTCACGCGCTGATCCGCCTGCTTAGCACCTGAGTTTGCGGTACGTTCCGTGGGTTGCGCGCAGGCGGGCGCTACGAGGTGCGGCGCATAAGCGCCGGGCGAACATTGTTCGCCGTGGTGCACGGTAGCAAAGCCCCGTGAACTAACACCGCCGAAAGCCCTCAACTCCAGCCCCGCTCTGACCATATGGGCACGCTCGCGTCGGCTTGTCCGACCGGGCTGCAAACGCAGCCCCGCGAACCGTTTCGCGCCCCGCCGGAGCGCCACTTCGCGCGTGAGGCAAAAGAGAGAGCGCGCCGTGAGAGAAATAAAACAGCAAAGCCCCGTGAACTAACACCGCCGAAAGCCCTCAACTCCAGCCCCGCTCTGACCATATGGGCACGCTCGCGTCGGCTTGTCCGACCGGGCTGCAAACGCAGCCCTGCGAACCGTTTCGCGCCCCGCCGGAGCGCCACTTCGCGCGTGAGGCAAAAGAGAGAGCGCGCCGTGAGATAAACATCGCGCGTGAGGCAGAAAAAACCAAACCTCACCCGCTGATTTTTGAAAAGTCCGCAACAGCGGCCGTGGCGGCGCGGATTTGCGAGAGCAGCTTCAGCCGGTTTTCGCGTGTGGCCGCATCATCGGCATTGACGGTGACATGCTCAAAGAACGCATCAACCGGCGCGCGCAATTCGGCCAACGCATTCATAGCGCCGGTGAAATTCTCGACGTTAATGGCCGCAACCGTGTCCTGCTTGACGCTTTCAATCGCCGCCGCCAGTGCCAGCTCTTCGCTGTCGCTGAGCAGCTTCAGATCATAGTCGCCGGCATAGGACATCTTATCTTTTTTCTCTTCAATGGTCAGGATATTGGAGGCGCGTTTGACCCCTGCCAGCAGATTGGCGCCGTCATCGGTCTCCAGGAACGCACCGAGCGCCTCAACGCGCTTGACCACCAGCGCCAGATCATCTTGCCCGCCCAGCGCGAACACCGCGTCGATGAGGTCGTGCCGCGCGCCCTTATCGCGCAAGTAAACTTTGAGGCGGTCGGCGAAGAAGGTAATAAGATCTACCGTCACGTTCTCAATATCAAACCTATCTGGCAACAAAGCAATCTTTACACCGGTCGCCTCCTTTGGAATCGTGTGGCCGAACAACTTCGCCGAGATTTTCATCACGCTAGCCAACGACACCCGAACATCATTCTCCAGCACAATGCGAATGACGCCGAGCGCGGCGCGGCGCAGCTGGTAGGGATCGCCGGAGCCGGTGGGTTTTTCGTCTATTGCCCAGAAGCCAACCAGCGTGTCGAGCTTGTCGGCCAGCGCCACGGCTATCGCCACCGCGTTACCCTCAGATTCCAGCGGCACCACATCGGATGGGCCTTTGGGTTTATAATGCAGCTCAATGGCGCGGGCAATTTCGGGCTTGGCGCCGGCTTTTTCCGCGTAGTAGCGCCCCATCAGGCCTTGCAGCTCGGGAAACTCGCCAACCATGCCCGACACGAGATCGGCCTTGGCAAGTTGCGCGGCGCGGCGCGCGTCGTCAGGGTCGGCATCGACGGAACCGGCAATCTGATAGGCCAGCTCGGCGATGCGCTCAACGCGTTCTTTTTGGCTGCCAAGTTTTTCGTGAAAAGTGATGTTTTCCAGATCCGCCGCCATTTCATCAAGCGGGCGCTTTAGATCCTGATCCCAGAAAAATTTCGCATCCGACAGACGTGCCGCGATCACCTTTTCATTGCCGGCAATGATTTGCTTGCCGCCATCGCTGGCTTCCAGATTGGACACCAGCGCAAAATGATTGCATAGCGCGCCGCCCTTTGACTTGCGCAGGGAAAAGCATTTCTGGTGCGACTTCATTGCCGTCGTCAGCACTTCGCCGGGCACTTCCAGGAACGCCTTGTCGAACGCTCCCAGCATCACCACTGGCCATTCTGCCAGCCCTGCGTTTTCATTGAGCAGCGCCGCATCCTCAACCAATGACAGTTTGTTTTTGGCGGCGATCTTTTTAGCCTGGGTCTCAATCAATGCGGCGCGCTCAGTGCTATCGAGCAGAACCTTGCGCGCTTTTAGTTTGTCGCGATAGTCGGCAAAGCCCAAAACGCCAAACGGTTCGGGCGCCATAAATCTGTGCCCGCGCGTTTCGTTCCCGGACGTTATGCCGCCGACTTCAAACGGCACAGTTTCGCCGCCGAACAGGCACAAAATGCCATGCAGCGGGCGCACCCAGATGAACGGGCTAGTCCCCCAGCGCATCGATTTCGGCCAGGGAAATTTTGCCATTACGGCGGGAACGATTTCGGCGATAATATCGCTCGCATCACGTCCCGGCTTAAGCTGGCGCACCACATAAAAATCGCCCTTCTTCGGATCGGTGACAATTTCCGCCTCATCAATCGATGCAATTCCGGCGGCCTTCATGAACCCGGCGAGCGCTTTTTCCGGTGCGCCGACGCGCGGCCCCTTGCGCTCACTGGCAACCTCCGGCGAACGCGCCGCCACATCCTCGATCACCAGTGTCAGCCTTCGTGCCGTCGCATAGGCAGATGCGCCGCCCAGCTCAAGCTCGGCTGACTTCAGGCCATCGACCACAAGCCGCTTGAGATCGGCGGCGCCGCGCGCCTGCATCCGCGCCGGGATTTCTTCTGAAAACAGCTCTAACAATAATTCGGGCATATCAATTCGCTTGGCTTAGCCAGGCGGGCGAGCCCAGCACGGCTTGGGTTAAGTCTGCGGGCATCGGCGTATTGGCCAGATAGCCAAGGCCAACGGCGAGCAATGCCAGAAAGAAAAAGAATACGGCCCGATGGCGGCGCACTAAAACCGCGGCGCCAATCAGCAACGCCGGCACCCCGATCAGGATCAAACCCATTATTTGCGGTGTCATATCATTCGTTCCTTAAATTGGTTCGTGGGCGTTGTCGTTGAAGTTCAGCACCCCACCACATTATTTCTCACCCCACCACAGATCTTCACCCCACCCCTAACCCCTCCCCGTCAAGGGGAGGGGGATTGCAACAGAGCTAGAATTAGCAATGAAGTAATATGTTATTGTCGTGCTTGGTTATCTAAATTTAGATAAATCCGGCTTCTTAGTTTCGGGAAAACATATGATTTATCCGTCACAATCGAAGTACATGACAAACATTTCCATCTTCCACTTTGTCCCCACTTCTGCAACCGAATTAGTTTTTCATCTTTGTCATAACAAAGTTGGCAAAACGGGCCGTCACGGTCTTCATTTTTTTCCAACCAATAGTAAGGTGGATCAAATTCCAGTTGACTTGCAATCTCTGATTTGCGTTTCAAACCTTGCAGCTCGCTTGCTTGAGCATTGTTGATCGCCTGCAACTCAACGACCTCGCCACGAAGTGTCATCACAAGTTCCTGCGCTTCAATATTTCCTGCCTTCTTAACCAACTCAAAAACTTTCGTTGCCGTATCCAGAATGCTCATTCATCATTCTCCGCTCGTTGTCTCCCCTCCCCCTTCGCGGGGAGGGGCCGGGGGTGGGGGGAGCGCAGCCAAAATACTATCCATGACGCCATCAATGTTTTCAAACACATCACCATTCCAAAACCTGATAACCCGAAAGCCCTGACTTTGAAGATAGACCTCTCTTGCGGCATCTTTCTTTAGCTCTTTATCGGTGCTGTGCGTTCCCCCATCTATTTCAATGATCAATCTTTCGGATAGACACACGAAATCAACAATAAACGGATCAATTGGCACCTGCCGGCGAAACTTGAAACCTTGTCCTTTTAATTGCCGCAGCCGCCTCCAAAGTCGTATCTCCGCATTCGTTTGATTTCTACGCAAAGACCGTGCAAATTCATTCGCCATTGCAACCCAACTTAATCAACTGTCTAACATGCCATCCATCTCAACCCCGCCCGCCGTCTGTTTGCAGCCAGGCGGCCGCGCAGGCTTTGGACAAATCGCGCACGCGCAGGATATAGCTTTGCCGCTCGGTGACAGAGATGACGCCGCGCGCATCCAATAGGTTAAACAAATGCGATGCCTTGATACATTGGTCATAAGCCGGCAGCGCCATCAGATGCCGCCCCCCTGTATTGTCGACGCCGTTGTCTGCCTCGGCATCACCATCACCCGCCGCGCCAACGTCGGCCTGCCCTGCGTCCAGCAAGGCCCGGCATTCACTCTCCGCGTCGCGGAAATGGCGCTCCAGCAATTCCGTATCGGCGTGCTCAAAGTTATAGCGCGAGAATTCCTGCTCGGCCTGCAAGAATACGTCGCCATAACTTAAGCCCCGCGCATCGGAGCGGCCGTTAAAGCTCAGATCGTAAACCCGGTCGACGCCTTGCACATAGGACGCCAGGCGCTCCAGCCCATAGGTTAATTCGCCGGACACCGGATTGCAGTCATAGCCGCCGACCTGCTGAAAATATGTAAACTGCGAAACTTCCATGCCGTCGCACCAAACTTCCCAGCCAAGCCCCCAGGCGCCCAATGTCGGGCTTTCCCAATCGTCCTCGACAAAGCGAATGTCGTGCAGCGCAGTGTCGATCCCAATGGCGCGCAGGCTGGCCAGATACAGCTCCTGAAAATCCGGCGGCGAGGGCTTCATGATGACCTGATATTGATAGAAATGCTGCATCCGGTTCGGGTTTTCACCGTAGCGGCCATCACCGGGTCGGCGTGAAGGCTGCACATAGGCCGCGTTCCACGGCCTGGGCCCAAGCGAGCGCAACGTCGTCGCCGGGTGAAAGGTGCCCGCGCCCATTTCCATGTCATAGGGCTGCAGGATCACACAGCCCTGCGCTGCCCAAAAGGCCTGCAAAGTGAGGATCAGGTCCTGAAAGGATTTGCGCGGTTGCAGTGCTGGCGCGCTGAAGCTCTGTTGTGCAGAAGGCGGTGTTATTTTTTTTGTCTTACCATTAGGGTTCGCCCGCGCTTTCGATTTTGACTTAGATCTCGATCTGGATTTGGGCATTGGCTGAGTGGCTCTTTACAAGGGGGCAGAACCGACATCGCCAGCCTTTAGCGAAGAATACCCTCGCGCCCTGATGATGCGCCGCCGATAATAATGTAGGCCAAAAGAACCAAGGCATCCGCGCCCGCCCCTCAGCACCTGGCGCGAAACCTAAGTGCGCCGCCCGCATGGGTCAAGCCGCGAAAGGGCTGCTCGCGCGCAAAATCCATTGTTTTACGTTGAAAATCGGCGATTACCAGCGGCAGGACCGGCCAGAACCAACACTTAGCCCCCGGCGTCGTCTTCAGGGCGATAATCGCCGGTTTTGGGATCACGTTTGAGCGCGCCCAAATCCTTCAGTGGCGGCTTGCCGGACGCCCGGCGCTTCAGCTCATCACGCGCCTTGTTTAAATCCTGCGCCACCCGCGCGCCTTGTTTGGAGAGCCAGCGATAGCCCATATAGGCGCTGGCGCCGGCAATCAGGACGGTTATTAGTGGTGGCATATCTGGACCTCCTGGCCTTCCATCTGCCCTCATGACCGGGGCGGTTTTAATGCTGAATTTGCACCATTATAACCCGAAACGCGACCACATTGCGCGCGCTTCCAATGCCGCAATAACATCGCGCGTCAGGGCGCCGCCCAGTTCGGGCACAATATCGGCTAATGCGCCGCCCGCAGCACCGCCGCCGCCCATCCCCGGCATCCGTTTCAACTTCGACAACAAACCACTGCCGCCAAAAGGCACCGCGCGCAATTTAACCTTCTCGCCGTGCAGCTCACGCATTTTCTCGCGCATATCGGCAATGCCGTCGATCAGCCCCATATCCTTGGCCTTTGGCCCCGACCAGAAGGCGCCGGTAAACATATCGCCCGTCTCATCTTTCAGCTTTTCGCCGCGCCGCTCCTTGACCGCCGCAATAAAGGTCTCGTGGATATCTTCAAAGATGGCCATCAGACGTTTTATGTCCTCTTCTTTCTCCGGCAGGAACGGATCAAGAATGCTCTTGTTCTGGCCGGACGTATGCACGCGCCGCTCGACACCAAGCTTTTCAATTGCTTTTTCAAGCCCAAACCCGGCTGAAATCACGCCAATAGAGCCGACAATCGATGACGGGTCCGCATAGATTTCATCGCCAGACAGAGCCAGGAAATAGCCGCCCGAGGCGCACACGTCTTCGGCGAACACATAGACCCGCTTGTTGTTCTCTTTGGCCAATTGGCGCACCCGGCGGAAAATCAAATTCGACTGAACCGGCGAGCCGCCCGGCGAATTGATCGTAATCGCTACGGTCGGCAGTTTTGACATGGTAAAGGCTTTTTCGATCGGCCCGGCAGCCGTCGCCAATGACAGACCCTTGGAAAAAGACGACGACATGCCGATCGGGCCATTAAAGCGAAGAACGGGCACGACGGTCGCGCGGTTGAACAAGCGCATGAATTTTCAGATCCTTATTTTGTCGGAGGCAAAGGCGGTGATTTACTGTCAGCCCGCGGATAATGGCGAAGCTGCATTTGGATTTGCACCACATATTGCGTTCAATCGCCGCAAACTCAAGCCTGTGAGTTGTGATTTAATGATCCTTGAGGACGATTGCCGCGCAGAACCCCAGAAATCTAGACATTTTGCATCATCGTGAGTGCCTCGCCATGCCGCAAAACAGAGTTAGCACGGGCGGTGAAACTGTTATTTTTCTCATGCACAATAAAACCGGGCAAAATCTGCAAGGGGGCCCGGCTGCCCTTAATGCCCTGCACGAGAATGCGCTGCGCAGGCTCATCGGCGCGCGAATGGATCGGCAGCACCCGCAGCGACCCAAACCGGCGCGATAGAGCCCGCAACACGCCCTCCAACGCATCGGCCTTGTGGATCATGGTCATCGATCCGCCGGGCCGAGCGCAAGCGGCCAAGAACTTGGCCCAACGGGACAATCCGCCTTCTCCCATAGCCCGCGCTCTTGCTCTAAGCGGATCGGGCGCTGGCGTCCCACACTCCTGGTCAAAGAATGGCGGATTGGCCAAAACATGATCAAAACGCTCAAGAACAAGCCCTCTGGCCACGAGATTGGCTGCCGGCCCGGTCAGATCTCCTTCGATGACGACCGCGCGTGAGCAAAAGCCGTTTCGCTGCATATTGCGCGCCGCCAGCACACACAGATCAGGCTCGCGTTCAACCAGTGTCACAGCTGCACAATCGCAGCGTGCCGCCACGCACAGCCCGGCCACACCAACACCAGCGCCTGCATCCAGCACCTGCTCAGTGTTGCCTGGTCGACACAATACGGGCACCGCCGCTGCCAGCATGACCGCATCAGTGCCGGCGCGGTAGCCGGACTTGGGTTGCGCCGCATGTAACCGCCCGTCTAAAAATGCGTCAGTACTTGTATTGGCATTTCCGCCGACAGCTGCATCATTGATTGTATCAGCACTCATTCCGCCGCCGAATTTAAACTGGTCTGGAGATTGACCGCTGTTGGGCAACGGCAGCGCTACCCGCACATGGGGTTTGAAGTTAGTCATCGCCGCTAAACCATTCTTCCAGGCCCGCCTCAGTGAGAATCGCGCGCGCCTTTTGCCACTGATCCCGATCTACCATCACCCGCCTTGGAAAAGCGCCAATCGAGCCCTCCATCATCGACATATTTTGATCCGCAACCATCATTGTTATGTCGGCGCCGCGCAACAGTGCCTCAATATAACTTAATAATACCGGCTCATTGGTTCTAACAATTTCACGCATTGTGGCTCAATGACCCTGTGTGGTAGATTGCGGCAATGTGACTTGCCCAAATGGCGAGCAGACCGGGTATAGCTACCCGTCACGTTAATTGCGGGAGTGAAATGCCGTGGGCGTAGTTATCCCACTCGACGACATGCGCGATCCAGCGCAAAGCCTGAAGCCTCTTCTGGGTCTTGTCGCAGAGGATATGCAGGGCGTAAACCGTATTATTCTTGATAAGGCGGTTTCTGACGTCGATTTGATCCCAAAACTGGCCCATCACCTGATCGATTCAGGTGGCAAACGGCTGCGCCCGATGCTGGCTTTGGCAACGGCGCGCCTGTGCGGCTATAAGCAAGCCGAACATATAGTGCTGGCTGCCAGCATCGAATTTCTACATACGGCGACCCTGCTACACGATGATGTGGTGGACGAATCAGATATTCGGCGCGGCAAGAAGTCTGCCCGCATTCTGTGGGACAACCAGTCCAGCGTGCTCGTTGGCGATTTCCTGCTCGGTCAGGCTTTCCGCATGATGGTAACAACCGGCTCGCTGCCCTCATTGCAGATCCTGTCCAATGCTGCCGCGATCATTGCCGAAGGCGAGATCATGCAACTGGCCGCCGCCAAGAACGTCACCACCAGCGAAGACACTTATCT
>JAJRRE010000463.1 GCA_024279745.1 Alphaproteobacteria bacterium | reverse complement strand
CTCGCAAGCTCCCGCGGCAAATCCGAATTATAATTTCCAGAACGATCCCAGTAGCGTGTTTCGCAAGTACTATCTGGTCGCCGGTTCCGGCAATGGATTGCATCTGGTTTGGAACACCAATGAAAGCGCCTCGACTAATTTACCGGCGGTGAATGAAGTCAGCTCTGAACGCCAGCGCCAAAGTGTTGACGGATCAATGGACGATCTATTGGGCGCTGAAGTCAATGGGTTGGCGTTGGCCGCCACGCAGATCACGCCGACATTCCGGTTATGGTCCAGTGGCCGTCTGGCCTATACGCGCCATGACGGATTTGATCTGGTCTCCACTGGTGCTGGCGGGACAGTGCGGGGGAAGACCGCCCCGTTCACGTCAACCGAGTCGTCGTTTTTGGGCTCGGCGCAGCTGGATTTGAGCCGCCTGCTGGGGCGCTTGAATGACGCGATCAAAGTAAAAATCGGTGCCCTGGCTGGCTGGACACGCTCGGATGTTAAATTTGGCAGTACCACCGCATTGAAAAAAATCGGTATTCGCTCCGCTGGCTCGGGTGAAAATCAGTCCTTTGTTGGCGGTGGTTATGTTCTCGGGATCATGGGCAATTATTACGGTGTGGTGTCGGCTAATGGGACTTACGGCGTGAACAAGATTGGCAGCAATTTGCTTAATGCCACCAGCAAATATAATAGCCATGGGTTTGTCCTGACGTCTAAGTTTGGTGCGGTTGTGCCGATAACCAAGAAGACGCGGCTTGATCTGCGCGCTGGCGCGAGCTTCGGGCGCACAGTTGGCGAGAGCCATGTCGATAGTGCCGGCAATGTTTTCGAAGTTTCGACCTTGGACACAGCCTATGTATCCGGGTCGGCCACGTTTTTCACGCTCGTCAAGTTGAGTGATGTCGTCGTGAAACCATTCGTGCAGATTGGTGCATTATCGCGCGTATATTACAATAACCATGTGCGTGTTGGCGGTCAGCAGACCAGCTTCAACGATAGCAAACTCACCGGCTTTACGCGCCTCGGTCTGACAGCAATGTTAAGCCGGCGTGCTACATTGTCGACCGCTGTCCGCGCAGATTACAATAGGGATTTCAGGACAGTTTCTGGAAATATCGGTTTAAAATGGAAGCTGAATTGACGCTTTAGAATTGAAGGAGGTGGGCATTGCCCATGACGATAGCTCGACACTTACTAAAGCTGATTGCAGTGTTGGCTCTGGCCGGGTTAAGCAGTTGCGCTGATACCAATCCTGCCGGTACGCCTGAATCTGGATTTGGCGCTGGCAAAGGCAGATTTCCCGGTGACCTAATCGTCAAGGTATTGGACGACGGACGGCGGATGCAGCTGGCTGCGCCTTTTGAATATATCGATTCCCGCAATAAAAAGTGGGTCGTTCCGCCCGGCGAGACCGTTGACGGCGCCTCTATTCCAGAAGCGCTGTGGTCGACCATTGGCGGTCCATTTTCCGGGCGCTACAGAAAAGCATCTGTGATTCACGATTTTTTCTGCGGTTACAAAGTACGCCCGGCAAAAGAAGTGCATGGCGTGTTCTACGATGCCATGCGCACCAGCGGTGTTGGCATCACCAAGGCCAAGCTTATGCTATTTGCGGTATTGCGATTTGGCCCCGACTGGCGCGGTGTTGATCGGACGGATCTGTGTAATGGAACCCATCGACCTCAAGATTTAGGCCTGAGCGAAACCGAAACCAATGCTTGCGCCGTCAAAACACGGGGTGGCCCGACCAGGGCGCCGAGCCGAACCGCCAAATTCAGCGCCAAGGACTTCGAAGAGGCCAAAAAGGCCATTGAGGCGGGCAATCTATCGCTCGATCAAATTAAGAGCCTGGCTGTAGCACAGAGATTTTAGGGCCTGATCGGTTGTGGGGGAAGCCCCATTGCGTTCGCCTAAATCGCGTTCCAGACACTGGACCTGCTTTAAACCCAACCTGCTCAAAAGGAGGTGGACAATAGCATTTGGCTGATCAGTTTTAAGCACTGTGATCTGGAATAAATCGACCTGGAGCAAAAAACATTGCAAACAAGCAGGCAATCCGCTCAGTACCAGATGCCACCCATGTCTTGGGTACGTGTCTCGTTACCCATGTCAGCCGGCTGGACACGAGCTGGACAATTTAAGGCCCTGGCGATCCCGGCAGGATTCGAACCTGCGACCTACGGATTAGAAGTCCGTTGCTCTATCCAGCTGAGCTACGGGACCAAGGGCTATGTCGGCACCAGTAAACGCTTGTTATACCGATCTGCTCCAGTGGGCGCAAATTGGTCCTTCAAATCCTGAAATACCCCAACCGACTTGTCAGCTGAAAGAGCTAAGATCCGTGCTCATTGCCGTCTGTGCGGCCAGCTTGATTGAGCGCGGCCGCGGCGTTTACGGCAAGTCAATTAATGAGTCCAGGTGCCAATGCGCCCATATTTGAAATTTTCGGCATAGGATTTTCTGACAGGTTTGCGGGAGCTGGCTTCGATCACCCGATAAGCAATCTTGTTTCTTTTGGCGTAATCAATCGCTTCGATCTTGCTATCGAATGACAACAGAACCTGCGAGGTCATATCGGAGGAGCTGGTCCAACCCATTAGCGGATCTGTGCTGCGCGGCGTTTGAGGTTCAAACTCCAATCTCCAACTCTGCGAGCGGCCTAATCCCGATTGCATGGCAGTCTTGGCCGGCTTGTAAATTCGCGCAACCAT
>JAJRRE010000462.1 GCA_024279745.1 Alphaproteobacteria bacterium | reverse complement strand
GCCGACAAAATCCGCCCCTGTGCCACTGTTCTGTCGGCCAGTTTGGCGCCGGTCAGCAGCGCGCTATGCGCCCGGCTCAGTTCCGAGCGCTCAACCGCATAGGCATAGGCAAGCGCATTGCGCAAATTGGCGACGCCAGCCTCAGCCGCCCGATGGACGCGCCGAACCGCACTCATCCACAGCGGCGAGAGCAGCAACGACAGCACAATCACGGAAATCGCCAGCTTATAGCCGTTTTGGTCGAGCACCTGGGAGGCAATGCCGATGCCGGCCAGCACGAAGGAAAACTCGCCAATCTGCCCCATGATCAGCCCGGCCTGATAGGCGTCCATCCAGCTCATGCCGACGCTGCGCAGGATAAGCACATTGGCCAGGGACTTGAAGATCAGCACGCCGAGCACGAACAATGTCACCAGCCCCAGATTGGCCGAGATATAGGACATATCGAGCAGCAGGCCGATGGCAACGAAGAACATCACCATCAGCACGCCCTGAATGGGCTGCATGGCGCGGATGGCCTCGGAGCGCAGATTGGTTTTGCCAACATAGAGCCCGGCAACAAAAGCGCCATAGATTGGCGACAGACCGAGCATTCCTGAAAAAGTGGCCGATGTGAAACAAATGGTCAAACCGGCCAAAGTGACCAATTCGACACTGCCCGTGAGATGTTTGAAAAAGGGAAATTTCAGTTTTCCCGGTTTTCCAAGATAAGCAATCAATATACCAAGGCCGATCATGGCACTGAGCAATATAACTAATTCGACGACATCAAGCGCGTGGTCGCCGCCAGTGGTTTTCAGCAAAATCAAAATGGGGACAATAGCAATATCCTGGGCGATCATGACGGCAACGACCAGACGGCCCATATCGGTGCGTAATTCGCCAATGTCTTCCAGGGTTTTCAGAGCTACAGCGGTTGAAGACAAGGTTATGATAAAGGCCAGCAACAACACTTGCGCAATTGGCCAGGCAAGTGCCCAGCCGAAAACAGCCATCACGATCAATGCGCCGGTCGCCTGCCCCAATACCGTCAAAACGGCGGGTTTCAGATCGAGAATAAAGGCGCGCAGGGAAATTTCCATGCCGATGACAAACAGCAGCAATAAGACACCCAACTCCGCCATTAGCGGGATCGAAGCCACTTGCGGCACAAAGCCCAGGACGGTGGGGCCGAGCATCACGCCAGCCAGAATGTAACCGACAATCGGCGGCTGCTTCAGGCGCACCAGCAGCAGGCCCATGGAAATCGCGACCAGAGCCACGATTGCAATTGCCAATAGTTCTGGAAGCCGCTCTTCCACGCGCCAAACACCCTTTTACCTATGAGTTGATCTAGAATTTGAGTTTGAAAAAGCCCAAAAGCGGTTTCCGCTGGCGCCGGTTTTACCCACTGACGACCTAAATTTCCGCTTGCTCCAACCTAGCACTATTCAGGGACATGAATAGGGCTGGAGACGTGAAAAAATGGTAATATTGGTTAGGTTTTTGGGCCGCGAATGAAGCTTCTGGCCGACAAATGCGCGGGCTTGTAGGTAGGCGCGGAATAATTTCTGGTTCACAGGAAAACATCGAACAGCCAAACCGCAAAATTTGTCATCGTGGGACTCGTCACACTACTGTCTGGTTTAGCATTTTGAAAAATTGTTCTGCCCCTGGGTTTTGTTGCAACAATTGGTAATCGTTGAGGGTGTAGACGCCGATTACATAACATAACGATGTCATCGCGGGGCTTGTTCCCGCGATCCCGGTTGCCTCAGGTGATGATCGCGCGCAAAACGTTGGGAAACCTCACCAAATACTTAGCTTTTCCCCGTGTTGAGGGGATACCGGTGACCGCGGCAACGAGTGCCGGGGCAGGCAGGCACCGGTATGACATATGAGGGGGGGAGCTGCGCCGCCTATGACATTAGTTTTTCGCGCGCGAACGGATCGTCCTTTTCAACGGTGAACAAGACCTTGCGCGCTGCTTCGCAGTCATGGGCCATCTGGTCCTTCAGCGCGCCGCCATCAATGAACCGCTTGTCGTCGCGAACATGCTCGATAAATTCCACTTCGATCTGCTTACCGTAAAGATCGTCGTCAAAGTCGAACAGGAACACTTCCAGCACCGGGACACCGTCATCGAAAGTCGGGCGTGTGCCCAGATAAGCGGCCCCGAAATAACGGTTGCCATCAGCATAAACGCGCACCGCATAAATGCCATGGGCCAATGTCGTTCCCTTGGGTAGCGTGATGTTGGCGGTGGGATAGCCCAGCTCGGTGCCGCGTTTGGCGCCGCCCGTCACGATGCCCTCGACCCGCCACCAGTGACCGAACATGGCGGCTGCATCGCGCACATCGCCCTGGCCGAGCAAAGCGCGCACGGCGCTCGATGAGAACACCTCACCGCCCGAGGCCACCGGTTCAATGATGCTAACGCCGAAGCCCTGCTTGTTGCCCATTTTGGCCATTAACTCGCCGTTGCCGCCGCGCCCCTTGCCGAAGAAAAAATCATAGCCAATGACCACATGGCGGACGCCCAGAACGCCGACCAGAATGTCAGTGATAAAGTCGTCGGCGGGTTGTGAGGCGAGCGCTTTGTCGAAGGGCAGGACAACCGCCAGATCAATACCGAAAATATCCAGTAGACCAAGGCGCTGCGATAATGTCGTGAGACGAAAATGCGGTTTATCCGGCTGGAAGAATTCGCGCGGATGCGGCTCAAACACCATGACGCCGGCCAGCGCGCCGCTCATCTGGGCTTTTTCGCGCACCTTGGCCAGCAGCGCCTGATGCCCGCGATGGACGCCGTCGAAATTACCAATGGCCAGTGCGGCGCCGCGGCATCCGTCCGGGCAATCGTCAGGAATATCCTGAAGTCCGTGTAAGACGTGCATATTGGAAGCTCCACTGGCTTGGGCTGATGACTTTTCAAGGTTTACTCGTGACGCGTTGTCGTGTCCCGATTCAGGAGTTCGCACATTATTTGCGGCACCCACTAAAGCGAACTCTTGAATCATAAGGGACACTAGATTCAATATCTTGCTAGTGTGATTCAAAACCAGAAATTCGCCCCCGAGGATGCCGATAAAATCAGCGAATTTCTGGTTCATCACACTAGCCCGCAGCGGCGCTCGCGGCAATGATGCAGGTGAGCGCAGCGCGGATCACTCAGGCCGAGCCGGCACCATCAACATGGCTTCGCCCTGCAATACCGGCTTATCCTTGATCGAGCACAGGCACGAAAACAGCACGCGCCGTTTGGCGGGAAATAACTCATCAACCACCACGCGCGTGACGACCTGGGCGCCGATCTTGACCGGACCGCGAAAGTTAAGCGTCTGCGAGATATAGATGGCG
>JAJRRE010000461.1 GCA_024279745.1 Alphaproteobacteria bacterium | reverse complement strand
GGTGCCGTACACAATCATCGTGCGCAATAATGTCGACCTGCTGCACACGGCTGTGTCTATTGTGGATTCTTTGCCCCCGGGTTTTAAATATCGCACCGGCAGCGCTAGCATTGACGGCGTGCGTGTTGAGCCGGCCATTGCTGGGCGCACATTAACCTGGAGCGGGCTGAGTGTCGGGCGCGGGCAGACCAGAACGCTTAAACTGCTGCTGGTTGTCGGCACCGGCGTCGGGCAGGCCGATTATACCAATCAGGCCTGGACCAGCGACAGCCGCACCGGCACGGTGACATCGAACATCGCCAAAGCCACCGTGCGCGTCGTTGCTGATCCGACATTCGATTGCTCCGACATTATTGGTAAAGTCTTCGATGACCGCAATCGTAACGGTTATCAAAACAAGGGCGAGCCGGGCATTGCCAATGTAAGGCTGGCCACGGTACGCGGTTTGCTGGTCAGGACTGACCGGTTTGGCCGGTTCCATATCGCCTGCGCGCAAATCCCCGATGAGGATCGCGGTTCAAACTTTATCATGAAGCTCGACACGCGCACGCTGCCGACGGGCTACCGGGTGACAACGGAAAATCCGCGCGTGATTCGCCTGACGCGTGGCAAGCTGGCCAAGCTGAACTTTGGCGCGGCAATTCATCGGGTCATTCGTATTGATGTCGCGGGCAAGGCGTTCAAACAGGGCAGTACAGCTCTGCGGGCGCGTTGGGCGCGGGCGATGGATGGTGCGATCAAGGTTATGCGGCGGCAAAAATCTGTCTTGCGGATCGGCTATCGGCGTTCATCGCGGGAGGATCGTTCATTGTCGCGCAAACGCATGAGCGCCCTGGTCCGCCATATTCGCAAACGCTGGCGCCGCGCTGGCGGTGGTTATGATCTGCCGATTGAAACCGAGTTTTACTCACGGCGTCGTTGAGCCGCGCCGATTGATTACCCCCGCACCGGGCATTTGGCGGCCATCGCCCGGTGCCCGTCCGGCAAAGCCAGGCTGTTCAGTGGCCAGTTAAGTTCAAGCGTTTTGTTCCAGTCAAAAGAGAAGAAGTTTTCTCATGTGCGTCTCGCGGCGCGCCGGAGGATTGGGGTCTTTGCGCGCGGGCGTCCTGAGAGGGACCGACGCGGCTGGCCGCTTAACTGAGTTTGAGAACTGAAGGGTTCGAATATGTTGTTTCGCCATATCACGATGATAAGCCTGAGTGCAGCTCTGACCTTGAGTGCCCTTCCGGTGAGCGCGCAAGGGGTAGACGCTCCTGCAGCTGGCGCGAAGTCTGGCGCCGGCTGGAGCGCTTACACAACCACGCGCCGCTCAAGCTCGCACCGGCACAAAGTGGCGCCCAATCTTGAAACCATGACTAGCGGTTCGGGTTTTGTTAGGGAACGCGGCGGACGCAACAAAAGCTGCGCGCCTCAGCGCGGTTCCGATCTTCCCTTTAGCATAACGGTTGATGGCCAGGCGTTGAATGGCGATGGCTCGCTTTCCAGCGCCGACAGCCAGCGCTGTACCGACAAGGCACTAGCGCGCGCCGACATTCAGGTGCGTTATGACGGGCTGGATGCGCGCCCGCGTTTGAATGTGGTGGCCGCGCCCAATGCCGTGCGCCGGGGCGGCGCTGTTAGCTTCTCGACCTATTCCAATTATCAGTTGTGGTTGGCGCGCGGCGAAATACGTGTTTTTGCCAGTAGCAAGACCGCGCGGCAAAAGCCATTAGCTGTGCTTGGCGTTGCCAAAGGCGTTGCAAACTGGCAGGTGCCGGAGACTGCTGGCAATGAGCTGCATTATGTACTGCGGGTTTATGATAGTCAGGGCCGGTTCGATGAAACGGCACCGAAGGCATTGAAATTGGCTGAGCGGCGCGGTGCGGTGCGCGCGGCGGCGGAAGATCTGGCCGTGGTCTATGGCGGCGATGCGCTGAAGATCCGCAACATCCCGGTTTATGGTGGTTCAGTATTGGTTTCGGGGCGCGATGTCGCGCCGGACCATGACGTCAATGTGATGGGCTTTCCGGTACCGGTTGATGCTAAGGGCGATTTCGCCATTCGCCAGATATTGCCGCCGGGGCGCCATGAGGTCAATGTGGCGGTGCTCGATGAGCGCGGCGTGGTCTCTGAGTTCTCGCGCGAGGCGACTATTCCAGAACATGACTTTTTCTATGTGGCGCTTGCCGATCTGACAGCGGGGCGCGGCAAAGCCAGCGCGGCAGCTGCAATCGTGCGGCCGGATAAGAAAGATGAGTATTCGAAAAAGACGTTCGTTAATGGGCGGCTGGCCTTCTATCTCAAGGGAAAAATTCGCGGGCAGTATTTGCTCACCGCTTCAGCCGACACCAAAGACCAGCCGATCAAGTATCTGTTCTCCAATTTTGACGCCAAAGACCCGCGGTTTTTACTGCGCCAGCTCGATCCCAATCGCTATTACCCGGTCTACGGCGATGATAGCACCACGATTGATGATGCGCCGACGCGCGGAAAATTCTATGTGAAACTGGAGCGCGGCGACAGCTCGATCATGTGGGGGAATTTCAAAACCTCGATCAACGGGACGCAATTCGTGCGCTATAGCCGGGGGCTGTATGGCGCGCGCGCCAAGCTTGTCACAGATAGCTCAACCAGCCACGGTGAGCGGCGCGGCAAGCTGGAAGCCTTTGGTGCGCAGCCCGGCACGATCGGCGCGCGCGATGTGTTTCGCGGCACCGGTGGCTCACATTATTATTTGCGCCGGCAGAATATAACGCAAGGGTCTGAGCGCGTTGTTGTTGAGGTGCGCGATCGCAATACGGATCTGGTGCTGAGCACAAAGACGCTGAATGCCACTGAAGACTATGAGGTCAATTATCTGCAAGGGCGCCTTACATTGCGCCAGCCGCTTGCCTCGACCGCCAGCGACGATTTTATCGTTTCCACCGGTTCTTTGTCGGGGCATAAACAGTATATCGTTGTGACTTATGAATTTGCGCCGGGGCTGACCCAGGCCGATGACCGGGTGGCGGGCGGGCGCGCCAGTTACTGGCTCAATGATTATGTGCAAGTGGGGGCGTCGGGCTATGAGCAGCGCGAGCCGGGCAAACAGCAAAAACTGCTCGGCGCCGATGTCACCTTGCGCTATGCCCCCGGCACGTACATCAAGCTGGAAGGCGCGCGTTCCAATGGGCCGGGCAGCGGCGAAGCAGTCTCAATCGATGGCGGTTTTACGTTCACCTCGCGCGCCGCCAGTGGGCGCAAGGCCTGGGCCAAACGCGTTGAGGCGGCGATGGATCTGAGCGAAGTTTTCGAGGGACGCGAAGGGCGCCTGTCAGCCTATTGGCAACATAAGCAGCGCGGCTTTTCTGGGCCGGGGCAATTGGCGATTGACCGGGCGGTTCGAGAAATAGGCGCGCAGGCCAAAGTGAAGGTCTCAAACCGTATCGACATGAGAGTGCGCGCCGATGAAAAACGCGACGATCTTGCGCGGCGCCGGACTGGTGAAGTGAATGTTGATCTGGCGCTAAGCGAGCATTGGAGCGCGACCATCGGCGCGCGCAGCGATGACAACAAGGTTCTCAAACCCTCTGCCAGCCAAACGCTCAACCGCGCCGGAAGCCGCACCGACCTGGCCGCACGCTTGCGCTACGATTCCAAAAACGATTGGACCGCTTACGTCTTCGCACAAGGCACCGTGCACAAGTCCGGCACGCGCAAGGGTAACAACCGCGCTGGTGTTGGCGGCGAAACGCGGCTTAGCCAGAAGCTAACCGCATCGGCTGAAATTTCCGGCGGTGATGGCGGGCTGGGCGCCAAGGTCGGCACGCAATATGAGATCGACGATAAAAAGACGGTCTATCTCAACTATACGCTCGACACGGACAGCACGGAAATTGTGTCACGCGGCGGCGAGGGGCGGTTGACGTCGGGCGCGCGGGTGCGCTTCAACGATACGCTAAGCGTGTTTGGCGAAGAGCGCTGGCACCACGCCAAGGGATTTTCCGGGCTGACCCATGCCTACGGGCTGGACTTTGTGCCGGTCAAACATTGGAAGACAAATCTGGCGTTTGAACTGGGCAAAATCCAGGATGTGGCAGCGGGCGATGTCGACCGGCTGGCACTGAGCACTACAATCGGTTATGCGGCGGATGGGCTTAGCTATACGGGCAAGCTGGAATATCGGCGCGATAAAACCACAAGCTCAAAGCGCGACACCTATTTGATGCGCAATGCGCTCAGCGCCAAGATGAGCAATGACTGGCGCTTTGTCGGGCGTCTCAACGGGTCCTATTCGACCTCCACTCTGGGCGACTTTTATGATGGTAACTTTGCTGAGGGTATTGCCGGCTTTGCCTATCGCCCAACGCGCGACGACCGGCTCAACATGCTGTTCAAATACAGCTTCTTGTATGAACTGCCGTCCGCCGGGCAGATCACCGGCGCTGGCGTTGTCGCAGACTTTGCGCAGCGCAGCCATGTGGTGTCGATTGACGGCGCTTATGATTTGACACCCTGGCTGACCATTGGCGGCAAATATGCCTACCGCATGGGGGCGTTGCGCGACAACCGCATTGGTGGGATGTGGTTTGATTCGCGCGCGCAACTGGCAATCGGCCGTCTCGATCTGCATGTCGTGAAAAAATGGGATGTGGTTGGCGAAATCCGCTGGCTGCAAAGCTCGACTGCTAAAGATCGCCGTCTGGGTGCATTGATTGCCGCTTACCGCCATATGGGCGACAATTTCAAATTCGGTGTTGGCTATAATTTCACAGACTTCAGCGACGATCTGACCAATCTCGATTACAACAATAAGGGCGTCTTCGTGAATGCC
This sequence comes from Alphaproteobacteria bacterium, assembly GCA_024279745.1. Taxonomy (GTDB): domain Bacteria; phylum Pseudomonadota; class Alphaproteobacteria; order Rhizobiales; family Hyphomicrobiaceae; genus JAJRRE01. The sequence continues at coordinate 8,997 of JAJRRE010000461.1, read as the reverse complement.
ATTGCTAAATTCTAAAGCTGGTTTGGATTAAGTGGCGGCACGGTCGGTGCTAGAGCATGATCGACATTGATGGAATCAATATCACAGAAGTCGCATGCTCTTAAGTTCTTGTTTTAGAGTCTGATTCACGTTCCAATTGGAAACTCCCCGTGCACCTACACGCCTCCGGCATGACTTGTTTCCACTTGAAACGATCAGGCTCTAGGATCGAGCTGCGCGCGCGCCTGCATTCGTGCATGATTATATTCGGCGCCAAAAATCATAATGGCTGAGGACAGGTAGAAGAAAATCAGCACGATCACCACTTGCGACATCCCCGCATAGATGGCGCCGTAATTGGTAAAGCCCAGATAATAGGAAAAGCCGTAACCGGTCACCAGCCACATTATAATGGTCGCCATGATGCCCGGCCACAAATCTTTGAACCGGCGATGACCGGCGGGCAGCCAGGCATGAAAGGCGAACAGCAAGGCCACCAGGATAACAAATGCCACTACAATGCGCAGCCATTTTGAGACAAGCGCCTGGGGCAGCAATACACTAAGCTTGGCGCCAAACGCACTGGAGATTAGCGGTGCGATGACAACCGTGTAGGCCAAGAATAGCATCACCAGCGCGGTCATCACGACAAGGCCGAAGCTTTGTAGGCGCAGCCAGAATATCGAGCGCTCGTCTTTGTCTTCATAAGATGTATTTAGCGCCCATCGCAGGCTTTCAATGCCGTTGGAGGCAAAGAACAGCGTGATCAACCCGCCATAGGTCAAAAGGTCGTAACGCTCCTGGCCCAGAACCGCTTCAATCTGCGGGACCAAAAAGCGCGCCACTTCATCGGGCAGCAGTTGGAAGATCTGCTCGGCGGCGACGGCAGCCATTTCCGGGCCACCAAGAAATCCGGCAATGGCGCTGACAAACATGAAGAACGGAAAGATCGCCAGCACCAGCGAAAAGGCCATGGCACAGGCCATCGCAAAGCCGCCGTCGTAAAACAGTGCCACAAAGGCCTGCCATGCCTGCCGAATGATTTGCATGTACGACTTCCTGAAATGAGTATCGGTTAGAGCTGCTTACGCGATTAGGCGACTAGCTGATCTTCAATGTGCTCGCTAACGGCGTGCAACGGCGCGAGACTAGTCCTGCCATCTGCCGCTGCCAACTGCGGTAAAATCACCATGCACGCGAATCTGCGTAAAATTACACCAATTTGGGCGATTTCATTGCAAGAGTGTTGTATCTCTATCCCGGCGCTGCAAAATCTGACAGGATTGCCCGATCAGTCAGGGCGGCCATTGGTATTGGAAGTAAACAGAGCAAATGACACAGCCGCACAGCAGTAAGGCGGACTGGATCGAGCGATTTGCCAGTTTGGCGGCTTTGTCGCCGGAGCTGAAAACCTACCTCGCCGATAACAGCATCGTCAGTGTGGTCGCCGCCGGGACCACCGTTTTCGGGCCAGGAAACGCTCCTGAAAACTTCCTATTGCTGCTCAGCGGTACGGTGCGCGTGCAAAAGACATCGGCCAATGGTCGTGAGATCGTGCTCTACCGCGTCGCTTCTGGTGAAAGCTGTGTTCTGACAACGGCTTGCCTGCTTGCACAGGAAGATTATCTGGCCGAGGGCATCACCGAGAGCGAGATCGAAGTGGTAGCCCTGCCGCGCGGCGCCTTTGACCAATTGGTGGCCAATTCAGCCTTGTTTCGCAAATTTGTGTTTGGCGCCTATGCTAGCCGGCTGACGGATCTGGTGATGATGATTGATGAAATCGCCTTCTCCAAAATTGATATTCGGTTGGCCCAGCGACTGATTAAGCTGGCTGATAGCGCCGGACAGGTCTCCATGACACATCAGGCATTGGCGCAAGAGCTGGGCACAGCGCGCGAGGTGATTTCGCGTCAATTGCAGGAATTTCAGCGCCGGGACTGGATAACCATCACGCGCGGGCAGGTATTTATAAAAAATATCAAGGCGTTATCTGATATATCGCAAGATGAATAAGGCTGCCCTTGCGTACGGACCGGAGAATAATAATTTTGCATCCGGCAGCTCTTGGTGACTAAAGTTACATACCCCATATGTAATAAAGCCTATGGCTAGTCTTCGATACTCAAATTTGCAGAGGAGACAACGAATGACTAAAAATGTTGGATCGATTGACCGCATGCTGCGCATCGTAATTGGTGCCATTTTGGTGGCATTGGTATTTTATATGCCTGATCCGTTTTCCCCCTGGGGCTGGATCGGCGTTGTGCCGCTGGCAACGGGCTTGATCGGCTGGTGCCCGCCTTATTCAATTCTGGGTATCAATACCTGCAGCACCAAGTCGTAAGACTTCTCGATCGTTGCAGATCTAAGATCGTAATACAAAATGCCGCTTGCCGGTGGCGCCTCAAATTGGGGCTGCCGGGGGCGGCGCTGTGCTTTGTGTGCTGTTCTCCCCTATGTGCTGTTCTCCCCTATGCGCCGTTCCCCCCGTGCGCCGCTCCCCCCGTGCGCCGCTCCCCATGAGATGAAACGCCTCACTTTCATCGTCGGGGCTTTCCACCCATATAAGGAACCAACATGGTATCCATTTAGGGTGTGCGCCTGCTCGTCTGAGCCCAGCCCCCCCGTGACCGCACATAGTGCTATGGCGCCGCAGTATTGTCGCCGCGCATTGCTGGCGGGGCGTGAATCTGCGCACAGTACACGACCAAATTTTGCTGTTTCGCAAGTTGCGAGCCTCCCTCCCGTAATCCTCGACCGTTGGAGATTGAACATGACCACCACAAACACTACGGCGACCACGCCCCCTGCGACCGGCACCACCGCGAGTACTACGAGTACTACGAGTACTACGAGCACAGCGACACCTTTCGTCGCCGCGTTTTTTGATGAGCCAACCAATACGGTTTCCTATGTGGTGGCCGACCGGGACACCAATAAAACCGCCGTCATTGATTCGGTGCTTGGCTATGATGCTGCATCGGGGCGCACCAATTACCAGTCCGCCGATAAGATCATTGACTTTGTGAAGCAGAACAAACTTGACGTCGAATGGCTGATGGAAACTCACGCCCATGCGGATCATTTGTCGGCCGCACCTTATTTGCAGGAAAAACTGGGCGGCAAACTGGCCATCGGCAAAGAGATCATCGCTGTGCAGGAAGTGTTCGGCAAGGTCTTTAACGAAGGCACTGAATTTCAGCGCGACGGCAGCCAGTTCGATGTCCTGCTGGAAGAAGGCACGCCGTTTAAGCTTGGTACTATCGACGCCCAGGTGCTGCACACGCCGGGGCACACGCCCGCTTGCATGAGCTATGTGTTCGGCGATGCGGCCTTTGTTGGCGACACGCTATTCATGCCCGATTTTGGCACGGCGCGCTGCGATTTCCCCGGCGGTGATGCCCATCAACTTTACCGCTCGATCCATGACAAGCTCTTCACCTTGCCCGATGAAACGCGGGTGTTCCTGTGCCACGATTATAAGGCGCCGGGACGCGAGGAGTTCAAATGGGAGAGCACTATTGGCGAGCAAAAACGAACAAATGTTCACGTCAAGCAAGGCATATCGGAAAAAGAATTTGTCGAGATGCGTACAACACGCGATGCGCAATTGGCGATGCCGAAGCTGATCCTGCCGTCGATCCAGGTGAATATGCGCGGCGGTGATATGCCCGAGCCGGAAGAAGACGGCGTGTCCTATCTGAAGATCCCGGTGAATAAACTTTAGGCCGGAAAAACGTCGCAGCAAGCGCTAGGATAATCCTTATGGGGTGGGCTTAGAGCCTGATCGATTGAGATGGAAGCACGTCTAGTCGTAGACGTGCAAAGTACACGAGGGCTTCTATCGAAATCGTGAATCAGACTCGTTGGGCAAGGACGTGAGAGCAGCCCGACTACATAAATCTGATTCCACCGAAGTCGGACCTGCTCTAGAGACTCGCCCCGTTTTGTTTTTGGGGGGAACAGAGCGCAGCCAATGTGCACATTGATCTGGCGCAACCGCGCGACCTTGTGCGCGCTTCGAATTGGCAGGCTGGCACCCTATCTACAGATCATTCGAGTGTTTCAAACTTAATTGGAAACACTAGAAGGGCTGCAAGAGCAGTCCCGCCGACAGTTCGGCGCGCCCGCGCAGGCTCGAGCTTTGCTCGAAATAGCCGTGAGCGAAATCAACAGGAGTGTTCCGTATGAAACGGAAGCGCTCCAAAAAACACTCTGAAGATTTATCAAGGATGCCTCCCAATGGACACCAGCGACACAACTTCAAATCCGCAATTGCCGCAGCTTAATCGCCCGGCACCGGCGTTCAACGCGCCGACCACGCACGGCCCCAAAAAGCTCAGCGACTATAAGGGCAAATGGCTTGTGCTGTTTTCTCATCCGGCCGACTTCACGCCGGTTTGCACGACAGAGTTCATCGCCTTTGCCCGCGCCCATGATAAATTCCAGGCGCTCAATTGCGAGCTGCTCGGCCTGTCCATTGACAGCCATTTCGCTCACATCGCCTGGATCCGCAACATCAAGGAAAAGTTCGACGTCGATATTCCCTTCCCCGTGATTGCGGATCTGTCGATGGACGTGGCCAAGGCTTACGGCATGATCCAGCCGGGCGCGTCCGATACGTCGGCAGTGCGCGCGACATTCCTGATCGACCCTGAGGGTGTGTTGCGGGCGATGGTCTATTATCCAATGACCAATGGGCGCTCAATTGATGAGTTCCTACGAATCCTGGAAGCGTTGCAGACCAGCGATAAGAACGGTGTGGCCACCCCGGAAAACTGGCAGCCGGGCGAGAAGGTGATTGTGCCGCCGCCAGCAACCACTGACGCCGCTGCTGCCCGCGCTGATGAGGGCTATGACTATACCGACTGGTATTTTTCCAAGAAGGCGCTGTAACGCTTATCGCCCGTCAAAATGCTGATCGTAATTTGTGTGTCTCGCCTCCCTCCGCTGCCGATCGGGGGGAGGTTTTTTGTTTGTGCCGAGCGCCAAGCGCCAAATACCGGGGCGTGAGGGTCAGAGACAAAGACACACAGCCAGGTCAGCCAATCAGCTCAGTGGTATCGACAACCGTGGCAAATTCGCCGTGCAAACTGGTCAAATGCGCGTCATGCATGGCCTGGGCGCTGAGTTTGATACCATTGGGGCCAGCGCGGTCATGGGTGAAGCAGGCGTCGCCAACAAGCGTTGCGGTAAAGCCCAGATTGGCCGCCATGCGCACTGAGGTCGATACGCAGTGATCCGTGGTGGCGCCAATAAATACCAGATCCATCTGCTTCGCAGCGCGCAAATCAGCCTCCAGCTCCGTGCCGATGAACGCTGAGTTGACCTGCTTGGTGTAGACCGGTTCGCCGTCTTGCGGTGCGGCGCAATCTTCAAACTCATTGCCGGGCAAGCCTGGCCGCAGCGGTGAGGCTGCTTCGGTCGAATTATGCTTCACATGACGGATCGGCCATCCTTGGGCGCGCCAATGAGCCAGCAACGCCGCGCAATTTTCTTCGGCTTGGCGGTTGTTGCGCGGCCCCCAATAAGCCGCATCACGAAAGGCCTGTTGCCAGTCGATTATGATCAAGCAGCGCGGGCCTTTTACGTGGTGCGCTTTAGGATCGACGCGCGTCTGGGGATTGCGGTGCGCTTTGGGATCGGCCTCGCCCATCGCCCTAATCCTTTTTCTTATTCAGGATATGGACCATCTGCTCATCGACATAAGTACCGGTGGCAGAGGTCAGTTCATCGATCTTGTCTTCAAAGAAATGATTGGCGCCGGGGATAATCTGGTGGGTCAGCGAGGTGCCTTTCTGGACTTTGGTTTTGACCGACATTTCGGCTACGGAATCGGTTGGCACAACCCGGTCGCGGTCACCATTGATCAACAGGCCCGACGAGGGGCACGGCGCCAGGAAGGAAAAGTCATATAGATTGGCGGGCGGGGCGACGCAGACAAAGCTGTCGATTTCCGGTCGGCGCATCAACAACTGCATGGCAATCCAGGTGCCGAAGGAAAAGCCGACAATCCAGCAGGCGCTTGAATCGGGATTATTGGTTTGCAGCCAGTCAAGCGCGGCGGCCGCATCGGACAATTCGCCCGGGCCGTTGTCAAAGAAGCCTTGGGAGCGCCCAACGCCGCGGAAATTAAACCGCAACGTCGAAAAGCCCCGCTCAACGAAAGAATAATACATATGATACGTCACCGGATTATTCATCGTGCCGCCAAATTGCGGATGGGGATGCAAAATCAGCGCGATAGGACCGCCCGGCACACCCTCATGGTGATAGCGGGCTTCAAGGCGGCCCGTCGGACCGTTGATGATAACTTCAGGCATAGGATGGTTTCTCTAGTTTTGGGTTAGCGCGATAGTGTCGCGGTTGGGCCGCGATGGTGTGACGTTGCGCCGTCAATGCTGGGGGCGGAGCGTTGAATTCGGCTGGAACATATGTGGGACCGGCAATTCCTCTTTGCAAATGGGCCCTCTTTGCAATTGGCCCTTCTTTGCGATTGGTCCCCTTTTGCAATGGGTTTGCTGCGCCGCAACAGGATCTACCATGCCAAATTCGGCAGGCCCGCCGGGTGCGACCATAAAACTGCGATCAAGCAATGTTCGAGCCATTAAGAATACTTGACTTCCCCGCTCGGAATTAACATATTCTGAGCAAGTTTAGAACTATTCGAAAGAAGAATCTGGTCGGGCGATCAATGCACCTGGCAGACGGGCGAAGGCGTTTCATAGCACGATTGCCCTAGCCGAATGCAAGCTTTGAGTGCGTTGACACGTTTAAGCGCCCGTTGGGGTGCTGGAAATTCGCATACAATATAGTTAGCGCGATCCAATTTCGAGCTGTTTGATGGAGTTTTAGTCGGTGGAATTGACGACCAAAGGACGCTATGCGGTGATGGCAATGGCCGATTTGGCCTTGCACAGCACCGGCGTGCCCGGTGAGGGCCAAAGCGACGGCGTGCCGACTGGCGGCGCTGCAGCATCGGTTCCGCAATCGGTTCCTTTGTCGGCAATTTCCGATCGCCAGGAGATTTCACTGGCCTATCTGGAGCAGATCTTCGGAGCGCTGCGCCGCGCTGGTCTGGTCACGTCTGTGCGCGGACGTTCGGGCGGCTATCGGCTTGCCCACGCGCCGGGCGATATTTCCGTTGGCACTATAATGTCAGCCGTTGATGAAGGCATGGCCATGATCCGCTGCGGCGGCGAAAAGAGCAGCGGCTGTGTTGGCGAAGCGCGCTGCCAGACCCATGAATTATGGACAGCGCTGGGGCTGAATATTGCGTCTTTCCTGGCCGATGTCTCGCTTAAGGACTTGGTTGACGGCGTGCCGGCTGGCGATATTTGCAACGCCCATTCTATTGCCGAATGCGCCCGGTTCAGTGCGCGTCATACTAAGTCCGCCAATGCGCCAACTTCTGCCGATCACGCGATCAGCGCCGCAGATTGGACGATAAAATGAGCGGGCATATGAGTGGATTTGGCACACAAAGCGGGGGCGGGCGAGCAGGTTTTCAGGCCAACCGCCAGCGCACCTATCTCGACTATAATGCCTCAGCACCTCTGCGGCGCGGCGCCCGTGTGGCCATGACTTCGGCGTTTGCGCTCCCCGGTAATGCGTCATCAGTGCATGAAGAAGGGCGCACGGCGCGCGGTGTTGTCGAACATGCACGCGATTTGATTGCCGGTCTGTTGGGCGCCAGTGCCACGCAAGTTGTGTTCACCAGTGGCGGTACGGAAGCCAATAATTGGGTGATGGGCGCGCCATGGGATGCAATTTTTGTAGCCGATATTGAGCATGAAAGCGTGCTGGAACCAGCGCGGCAGGCGGCGGGACTGTCGAAGCAGGCGCCGCCCAACGAGGGACAAAAAAGAGCCGAGCTGATTTCACTTGCCGTTGACGGCGCCGGGGTAATAACAGCCCAAACCCTTCGCACGGCTATTGCAGGTTATCTGGAACGGCGCGGAACAGAAGCGGGATCGCAAGCGGGATCAAAGCCAGGTTCAGGCGGACCGGGCGCCGCTGAGCGGCCGCCGCGCCTGCTGCTGAGCGTGCAAATGGCCAATAATGAAACCGGCATCATTCAGCCGCTGCGCCAGGTGATCGAGATTGCCCACGAATTTGGCGTGCTTGTCCACTGCGACGGTGTTCAGGCGGCGGGCCGGTTGGCGATTTCTTTTGCCGACCTTGGTTTGGATTTCATGACCATCTCGGGGCATAAAATCGGCGGTCCCAAGGGCATTGGCGCGCTGCTCATAAAGGACGGACAGGATCTGCAGCGCCTGATAGTTGGCGGCGGTCAGGAACGCCAATGGCGCGCGGGGACGGAAAATGTAGCGGCGATTGCCGGCTTTGGTTCGGCAGCCGATGCGGCGGTGCGGGAAATTGCCGCCATGCCGCGATTGCAGGCGTTGCGCGATACGCTGGAGCAAGATGTGTTGCGCATAACCCCGCAAGCGCAAATCATCGGCAAAGACGTCGCGCGGCTGGCTAATACATCTTGTGTAGCGCTGGCCGGCCAAAGCGCTGAGACGCTGGTGATCAAGCTCGATCTTAAGGGCATAGCGGTCAGCGCCGGATCGGCCTGTTCATCGGGCAAGGTCGGTGCGTCCCATGTGCTGGCGGCGATGGGGATGGCTGATGAGCTGGCGCGTAGTGCTATTCGCGTTTCAATGGGCTGGGGTACGTCGAAGGACGATGTCGAGGCGTTCAAACTGGCCTGGCAACAAATTATGAGCGGTTACAAAGCCGGACAAAATGCCATGGCGTGATCAGCGGGCTAGTCTCAAAGGGCCCCCCAAATTATGGCGCAAGGCAGTGTTGCAGTGCGCCGGACGTTAAAGTTTTGAAAGACAACAAGACAACAAGACAACAAGACCAATAAGAACAACCAGACCAACAGTTCCACAAGGGAATGATTTTTAAGGAGTTATCAAGATGGCAGCGGTTCAGGAAACCATCGACCAGGTCAAGGAAATCGACGTTGACCAGTATAAATACGGGTTTGAAACCAACATCGAATCC